>NZ_JBFTEP010000005.1:0-57920 GCF_047229365.1 Cellulomonas pasadenensis
CTCGGACGCGGCGGCGCGCTCCAGCCCCTCGGCGCGGCCGGACATCGCGCGCGCGCGCTCCTCGCCCGTGCGCAGCGTCAGGCGCGCCTCGGTCTCACGCGCGCGTGCCGCGGTCGCCTCCGCGGCCGTCGCGTCGCGGCGCGCGGTGGCCTCGGCGATCGCGGCCTCGGTGTCCTCCGGCTGCTCCTCGGCCGCCGCGAGGCGCTGCGTCAGCTCGGCGAGCGTCGCGTGGTCCTCGGCGAGCGTGGCGCCGGCCGCCTCGAGCGACCGCTGCGCGCGCTCGGCCTCGGCACGCGCGGCGCGGGCGGCGGAGCCCAGGTGCCCCAGCTGCTCCGCGACCGCGGCGAGCGCGGCGTCGGACTCGTTGAGCCGCTCGAGGGTCGCGTCGACCGCCGCCTGCGCGGCGGTGCGGGCGTCGCGCGCGGCGGCGAGCTCGAACCGCACCCGCTCGGCCGTGGCGGCCGCGCGCGCGCCGGTCTCCCGGGCGGTCTCGAGCGCGGCCTGCAGGTGCAGCGCCGACGGCGCCGACGCCGACCCGCCGGAGGCACGGAAGCGCGACAGCACGTCGCCCGTGCGCGTCGCGACCACGACGTCGGGGTGCGCGGCGACGAGCGGACGCGCCGCCGCGAGGTCGTCCACGACGACCACGTCGGCGAGCAGCGCGTGCACCGCGTCCCGCACCGCCGGCGGCGCCTGCACCAGGTCGACGGCGCGGTCGACGCCCGGCGGGAGGTCGGCCGCGCGCCGCTCCCCCGCGCCGGCGACCAGCAGGGCCGCGCGGCCGGCGTCCTCGGTGCGCAGGTGCCGGATCGCGTCGACCGCCGCCTCGACCGAGTCGACGGCGACCGCGTCGGCGACCGCGCCGAGGGCCGCCACGACGGCCTCCTCGTCCCGCGCGTCGACCTGGAGCAGCGCCGCGACCGACCCCAGCACGCCCGGCAGGCCGTCGGACGCGAGGAGCGCGCCGGCGCCGTCCTTGCGCGACAGCGACATCTCCAGCGTCTCGGCCCGGGACGCCTGCTGGTCGCGCTCGCGCTCGGCCTCGCGCAGCGCGTCCTCGAGCGCGGCGACGCGGCTGACGGCCTCGTCGAGCGCCTCGGTGGCGGCCTCGTGCTCGGCGTCGAGGCCCTCCTCGCCCTCCTCGACGCCCGCGACCTGCGTCTCGAGCGCCGCGAACCGGGTCGTCGCGTCCTGCGCGCGCTCCTCCGCGGCGGCCAGCGCCGCGCGGAGGCGGCCGATCTCCGCCTCGGTCGCCTCCACCCGGCTGCGCCGCGCCGCGACCTGCCCCGCGAGCCGCGCGACACCCTCGCGCCGGTCTGCCGCGCCGCGCTGCAGGTCGGCGAGCGCCCGCTCGGCCGCGGTCGCCGCCGCCTCCGCCTCCTGCCGCGCGGTGCCCGCCCCCGTGACGGCGGCGCGCGCCAGCTCCACCTCCGCCGCGAGCTCCTGCTCCGCGGTCCGCACCCGCTGCGCCTGCCGCTCCAGGTCGTCGGGGTCCTGCCCGGGTGCGCGCTCCTGCGTCGGCGCGCCCAGCAGGCGAGCACGGTCGGCCGCGAGCGACGCGGTGCCGCGCAGGCGCTCGCGCAGCGACGACAGGCGGTACCAGACCTCGCTCGCCTCGCTCACGGCGGGCGCGGCGAGGGCGGCCTCGCGCTCGAGGGCCGCGAGGCGCTCGCGCGCCGCGGCGAGGCGCCCCTCCACGTCCTCGCGGCGGGCGCGCAGCGCCGACTCGTCGGCGATCTCCTGCTCGAGCTGCGCGGTGAGCTGCGCCAGGTCGTCCGCCAGCAGCCGGGCGCGGGCGTCGCGCAGGTCGGCCTGCGCGACGGCGGCCTTGCGCGCGACCTCGGCCTGCCGCCCGAGCGGCCCCAGCTGGCGGCGGATCTCGGTGGTGAGGTCGCCCAGGCGCGTGAGGTTGCCCTGCATCGCGTCGAGCTTGCGCAGGGCCTTCTCCTTGCGCTTGCGGTGCTTGAGGACGCCCGCCGCCTCCTCGATGAAGCCGCGCCGCTCCTCCGGCGTCGCCCGCAGCACCGCGTCGAGCTGCCCCTGCCCCACGATGACGTGCATCTCGCGGCCGAGGCCGGAGTCCGACAGCAGGTCCTGGATGTCGAGCAGCCGGCACGCGCGCCCGTTGATGGCGTACTCGGAGCCGCCGTTGCGGAACAGCGTCCGCGAGATCGTGACCTCGGAGTACTCGATGGGCAGCGCGCCGTCGGCGTTGTCGATGGTGAGCGACACCTCGGCGCGGCCCAGCGGCGGGCGGCCGGACGTGCCGGCGAAGATGACGTCCTCCATCTTCCCGCCACGCAGCGACTTCGCGCCCTGCTCGCCCATGACCCACGCGAGCGCGTCGACCACGTTCGACTTGCCGGAGCCGTTGGGCCCGACCACGCACGTGATGCCCGGCTCGAAGCTCAGCGTCGTCGCGGACGCGAACGACTTGAACCCGCGCAGGGTCAGGGTCTTGAGGTGCACGGGCTGAGCCTAGGCAACGCGGCGCCGCGCACGGCGACGCCCCGCCCGAGCGGCGCTGGGACGGGGCGTCGGCGTGCGGCGCGTCAGAGGTGCGGGAACCAGAGCCCGATCTCGCGGGCGGCCGACTCCTCGCCGTCCGAGCCGTGCACGATGTTCTCGATCAGCTTCGTGCCCCAGTCGCGGGCGAGGTCGCCGCGGATCGTCCCGGGGGCCGCGACGGTCGGGTCGGTCGCACCGGCCAGCGAGCGGAAGCCCTCGATCACGCGGTGCCCCTCGACGACCGCGGCGAGCACGGGGCCCGAGCGCATGAAGTCGATGAGCGCCTGCACGAACGGCTTGCCCGCGTGCTCGGCGTAGTGCTCCGCGAGCAGCGTCTCGTCGGCCTGGCGGAGCTCGACGGCGACGAGCGTGTAGCCCTTCGCCTCGATGCGGCGCAGGACCTCGCCGACGTGCCCCCGCCGGACGCCGTCCGGCTTGACGAGGACGAGGGTGCGCTGCGGAACGGGTGCGTCTGCCATGGCCGTAACCCTAGCGGGGGACGGTGCGCGGGAGCGTCCGGGTCAGGCGGGCGGGACAGCGTCCGGGTGCGCCGCGTCGTACTCCGCGCGCTCGCGGTCGATGCGGCCGCCGAGCCGCAGCGAGACGACCCACAGGACGACGAACAGGCCGCCCACCACGAACATCATGGGGACCAGGACCCCGAAGGCGAGCACGGCGACCTGGGCGGCCGACCCGGCGACGTAGCCGCCGGGCCGGCCGACGTAGCCGGCGACGAGGAGGAGCACGAGGGCGGTCACGCCGCCGAGCGTCCACACGGTGGCAGGCGGGGCGGCGCGCAGCCCGTAGGCGACCAGGGTCGCGAAGAACACCAGGAGCGCCTCGAGGATCAGCGTCATCTGGGTGAACTGCGGCTTGGCGGGCCGCTTGCGACCGCCCCGGCCGCCACCGTGCATGCTCATCGCACCAGGCTAGCCGCGCGGCGCGGACGTCCCGGCGGACGCACGCTCCCCCGCGTCCGTGGCGTCGTCGTCCGCCGGGACGGTGCCGCCCTCGACCTGCGCCGAGCCGGGCACGGCCACGTCGGGCCCGGCCGCGCGCGCCGCACGGCCCGGGTCGGCGACGGCCTCGCCGCGCGCGACCATCCCCGCGACGTCGGAGAGCTTCACCTCGCGCAGGAACAGCGCGAGCACGAGCCCCACGACGACGAGCGGCACGAGGTACCAGAAGGCGGGGGCGAGCGCGCCCGCGAACGCGTCCACCACGCCCGCGCGCACCGGCTCCGGCAGGGCGTCGACGGCGGCGGGGGTCAGGACCGACGCCTCCGGGCCGCCGGCGCCGGCCGGCACGTCGCCGAACGCCTCGGCGAGCCGGTCCGACAGCCGGGAGGTGAAGATCGTCGAGAACAGCGCCGTACCGACGGCCGCACCGATCTCGCGGAAGAAGTTGTTCGCACTCGTGGCCGTGCCGATCTCCGACGGGTCGACGGAGTTCTGCACCGCGAGCACGACGGTCTGCATGACCAGACCCATGCCGGCGCCGAGGACGAAGATCATCGCGCCGAACAGCCACATCGACATGTCGCCGGTCAGGCGGGTGAGCCACATGAGGCCGAGGGTCGTGATCGCGAGCCCGGCGACCGGGAACGCCTTGTAGCGGCCGGTGCGCGTGATCGCGATGCCGGAGCCGATGGCCGTGAGCATGACGCCCGCCATCATCGGCAGCATGAGGAAGCCGGACTGCGTGACGCCGGCACCGGTCGCCATCTGCAGGAACGTCGGCAGGAACGCGAGCGCGGAGAACATGCCCATGCCCAGCACGAGGCCGATGGCCGTCGCGATGGTGAAGGTCGGGTTGCGGAACAGGCGCAGCGGCAGGATCGGCTCGACGGCGCGCAGCTCGACCGCGACGAACGCGGCGATCGCGACCAGCGTGCCGATGACGAGCGCCAGCAGGCGCGGGTCGGACCAGTCGTAGCCCCCGCCGCCGCTGAAGGACTCCCAGCTCGTCGCGAGCACGAGCCCCGAGGTGGCGACGACGAGGAAGAAGATGCCCGCGGCGTCGACGGGACGGTCCGAGCGGCGCGACGGCAGCTTGAGCGTCATCCACGCCACGACGAACGCCGCGGCACCGATGGGGATGTTGATCCAGAACGCCCAGCGCCAGTCGGCGTGGTCGGTGAAGAGGCCGCCGAGCAGCGGGCCGATGACGGCCGCGATGCCGAACAGCGCGCCCATCGGGCCGAGGTACTTGCCGCGCTCCTTGGCGGGCACGACGTCGGCGATGATCGCCTGCGACAGGATCATGAGACCGCCGCCGCCGAGGCCCTGCACGAAGCGCCAGGCGACGAGGGCCTCGAAGGAACCGGCGAACCCGGCGCCGGCGGACGCCACCGTGAACAGGCCGATGGCGAACAGGAACGGCCAGCGCCGCCCCCACAGGTCGCCGAACTTGCCGTACAGCGGCATGACGATCGCGATGGCCAGGATGTAGGCCGTCACGACCCAGCCCTGGTGCTCGACGCCGTCGAGCTCGCCGACGATCGTCGGCATCGCGGTGCCGACGATCGACTGGTCGAGCGACGACAGGAACATCGACGCCATCAGGGCGCCGAAGATCAGCCACACGGTGCGTGGCGTGAGCACGACGAGCGGCGCGTCGTCCGCGCGGCCCGGTGCGGTGGCGGTGCCGGCCATGGGTGCCTCGTCCTTCTGGTGGTGGGGGGGTCGGTGGCGGCGACGCTGCCGTGGTCGGGTGGTGCGGACGCCCGTCCGGCCGCGCGTGCGGGCGGCCGGGCGGCGGGCGGATCGGTGCGGTACGGGCGGGGTCAGGCGGTGACGACCGCCCGGATGTCGGCGACGACCGCACGGGCATGCGCCTCGGCGTCGCCCGTGCCGCCCTCGGCCTCCCACCGCACGAACGTGCTGTGCACGAGGACGAGCACGAGACCTGTCACCGTGTCCGCGAGGTGCGGCGAGCCGTCGCCGAGCCGCGAGCGGACGACCTCGAGCAGCCGGTCCTTCTGCTGGTCCATCCACGCCACGTGGTGCGCCATGAGGCGCGGGTGCACGGACGCGAGCTCGATGGCCCGGTGCATCCGCTCGCGCCCGAGGGGCGGGTCGCCGAGCACGGGGGCGAGCAGGCTCACGAGGTCGTCGAGCAGGTGACCGGACGGGCCGCCGGCGGCGAACACGGCGGCAGCACCCGCGTCGAGCGTCCACGGCGAGTGGCCGAGCACCGCGTCGTCCTTGGTCGCGAAGTAGTTGAAGAACGTGCGCGGCGCGACGCCGGCCTCGGCGCAGACCATCTCGACCGTCACCGTGTCGAGACCGTGCTCCGCCACGAGGCGGTGCGTGGCGTCGACGAGCGCGGCACGGCGGGCGGCCTTCTTGCGCTCGCGCAGCCCCGCCGCCGGGGTGCCCGGTGCAAGCGCACCGGGGCCGTGCGCGTCGGGCGCGGGGGTGCCGACGGTCGGCGGCGCGGAGGGCATGACCTCATCTTGCATCCACTGCAACTTTGCAGTCAATGCACTTTCGCGGGCCACATCGCCGGATGCGCTACTCCTCGCCGAACCCGTCCTCGACGGCGGTGACCAGCCGGTGCACCGCGTCCGCCGCCTGCGGCCCCTCGGCCACCACGTCGAGGCGGTCGCCCTGCTGCGCACCGAGCTTCATGAGCTCCAGGACGCTCGCCCCGTTCGCGCCGTTCACACGGACGCGCGCGTCGTAGGCCGCGAGCGCGCGCGCGAGCACCGCGGCCGGGCGCGCGTGCAGCCCGAGCCGGTTGCGCAGCACCGCGGAACCCCGGACGACGCCGTCGGCGTCCGCCGGCGCGTCCCCGCCGTCGACGACCGCGGGACCGTCGCCGGACGCCGCGTCGCCCTGCCCGGGCGCCCAGCCGGCGAACGTCCCGCCCGCGTCGTGCGCCGACGCGAGCACCGCCGCGAGGTCACCGCCGCCGTGCGACGTCACGCCCGCGGCCACGGCACCCTCGACGAACGGCGCGTCCGCGAGCCGGACCCGGTCGGCCAGCTCGGCGTCCGCCATGTCGAGCACCGACTCGGTCGTCATGACGGCCGACCCCAGGTCGGTGAGCACCACGACCGCGCGCCCGTCCGCCGACGCCTGCGCCACCGCCTGCTCGACGCGGGCGTAGCTGGTCCCGATGCCGCCGTCGTCGAGGCCGCCCGCCGGCACGATCAGCACGCCCGGCGCCATCTGCCCCGCGACCTCCGCAGCGCCCTCCGCGAGCGCACGCGAGTGCGACACCAGCACGAGCGCCACCTGCGCCCATCGTCGAGCCATCGACGGCTCCCCTCCTTCTCGCCCGTCGCGCGACGTCGTCGTCGCGCGTGTCCACCCGTCCGCGTCAGTCCGCCGCCGCCGCGGCCTCGGCGGCCGCCACCAGGAGCAGCTCGCTCGAGCGTGCACCGGGGTCGAGGTGGCCCACCGACCGCTCCCCCAGGTAGCTCGCGCGGCCCTTCGTCGCGACGAGCGGCACGGTCGCCTCGGCGCCGTCGTGGGCGGCGCGCGCGGCCGACGCCAGCACCTCGGACGGCGGCGCACCCTGGTCCGCGGCCTCGACGGCGGCCGCGACCGCTGGCGTCCACGCGTCGACCATCGTCTTCTCGCCCGGGCCCGCCCGGCCGCGCGTGACCACCCCGTCGAGCGCGGCCTCGAGCATCGCCACGACGCCGTCGCTGTCCAGCGCACCCGTCGCGGTCGCCTTCGACGCCCGCAGGTACGCGGTGCCGTACAGCGGCCCCGCCGCGCCGCCCACGGTCGACATGAGGGTCGTCGCCACGAGGCGCAGCACGTCGCCCACCTGGGCCGGCGGCTCCGGCAGCGCCTCGAGCCGGCCGACGACGGCCGCGAAGCCGCGCGCGAGGTTCTCGCCGTGGTCGCCGTCGCCGATGAGGCGGTCGAGCTCGACGAGCTCGTCGCGGTGCTCCGTCACGGTCGCCGCCGACCGGCGCACCCAGTCCAGCGCCCACGCCACGTCCAGGGTCATCGGCCCTCCTCCTCACGTCGGGCGCCCACGGCGACGACCGCCGTCACCAGCGCAGTGCGGCGGTGTGCACGGGGGCGTCCCAGAGCGCGGTCAGCTCGTCGTCCAGACGCAGGACGGTGACCGACGCACCCTGCATCTCCAGCGAAGTCACGTAGTTGCCGACGAGCGAGCGGGTCACCTCGACCCCGCGCTCCGCGAGCAACGCGCGTGCCCGACGATAGACGACGTACAGCTCGGAAGCGGGCGTCCCGCCCATGCCGTTGACGAGCAGCAGCACCTGCTCGCCGCCCGCCAGGCCCAGGTCCTCGACCACGGGGGTCAGCAGCATCTCCGTGACCTCGTCGGCCGGGGCCATGGGCACGCGGCGGCGCCCGGGCTCGCCGTGGATGCCGATGCCGACCTCGATCTCGTCCTCGGGCAGGTCGAAGCTGGGGCGGCCGGCGTGGGGGACGGTGCACGCGGTGAGCGCGACGCCCATCGACCGCACGTTCGCGACGACGCGCTCCGCCACGGCCGCGACCGCGTCGAGGTCGTCGCCGCGCTCGGCGGCCGCGCCCGCGATCTTCTCGACGGCGACGGTGCCCGCGACCCCGCGCCGGCCCGCCGTGTACAGCGAGTCCTCGACGGCGACGTCGTCGTTGACGAGGACGGTGCGGACGGTGACGCCGTCGGCCTCCGCGAGCTCCGCGGCGGTCTCGAAGTTGAGCACGTCGCCCGTGTAGTTCTTGACGACCGCCAGGACGCCCGCGCCGCCGTCGGCGGCGGCGAACGCCGGCGCGACCTGGTCGGGCGTCGGCGACGTGAACATCGCGCCCGGCACCGCCGCGTCGAGCATGCCGACGCCGACGAAGCCCGCGTGCAGGGGCTCGTGCCCGCTGCCGCCGCCGCTGACGAGGCCGACCTTGCCGGGCACCGTGCCGGCGGCGCGCGCGACGAACAGCGGGTCGCGGTGCACCTGCACGAGGTCGGCGTGGGCGAGGCCGAAGCCCTCGACCGACTCGACGACGACGTCCTGCGGGTCGTTGATGAGCTTCTTCACTCGCGTCCTCCTCCACGTGGCCCCTGGCGGGGCGGGTCGGCGCACGACGTGCGGGCGGGGCGCCGGCGTCCCGCACGGCCCACCTAACGACGCCCCTGGACGCCGGTCAAGGCGGACGGCCGGGCGGCACCCGTGCGGGGGCCGCCCGGCCGTCGGGTCAGTCGCGCCCGAGCAGCACGCGCGCCTCGGCGACGAGCAGGATCGAGCCGGTGACCAGCACGCCCGCACCGCGCTCGACCTCGCCCTCGGCGCGCTGCACGGCGACGTCGATCGCGTCGGGCAGGCGGGGCGCGACGTGCACGCGGTCCTCGCCGAAGACCTCGACCGCGATCTCCGCGAGGTCGTCGACGTCGAGCGCACGCTCGGACGACGCCTGCGTCACCACCACCTCGTCGAGCACCGGCTCGAGCACCGACAGCATGCTCTCGGGGTCCTTGTCGGCCATGACGCCGACCACGCCGACGAGGCGCTGGAACGCGAAGGCCTCCTCGACGCCCGCGACGAGCGCCTCGGTGCCGGCGGGGTTGTGCGCGCCGTCCACGATCACCGTGGGGCTCGAGCGCACGACCTCGAGCCGGCCCGGCGACGTGGCGTCCGCGAACGCGGCCCCGACCACGTCGCCGTCGAGCGCGGCGCCACCGGTCAGCAGCGCCTCGGTCGCGACGAGCGCCAGGAGCGCGTTGTGCGCCTGGTGGGCCCCGTGCAGAGGCAGGTAGACGTCGGTGTAGACGCCGCCCATGCCGCGCAGCGCGACGAGCTGACCGCCGACGGCGACCTGCCGCTCGACCACGGAGACGTCGACGCCCTCGCGGACGACCCGCGCACCGCGCTCCGCCGCCGCCGTCAGCACGACGCCGTCCACGTCCTCGGTCTGCTGGGCGAGCACGAGCGTGGCGCCGTCCTTGACGATGCCGACCTTCTCGGACGCGATCTCGACGAGGCTGTGCCCGAGGTAGCGCTCGTGGTCCATGGCGACCGGCGTG
The DNA here is from genome assembly GCF_047229365.1 of Cellulomonas pasadenensis. NCBI lineage: Bacteria > Bacillati > Actinomycetota > Actinomycetes > Micrococcales > Cellulomonadaceae > Cellulomonas > Cellulomonas pasadenensis. The sequence continues at coordinate 9,499 of NZ_JBFTEP010000005.1, forward strand.
ATCACCGCGACCTCGGCGTCGAGCACGTTCGTCGCGTCCCAGCGCCCGCCCATGCCGACCTCGACCACGGCGACGTCGACCGGTGCGTCCGCGAACGCGGCGTACGCCATGACGACGAACACCTCGAAGAAGGACAGCCGTGGCTCCCCGCGCTCGGCCGACCGCGCGTCGACCATGTGCACGTACGGCGCGACGTCCTGCCACACCTCGACGAACCGCTCGTCGCTGATCGGCTCGCCGTCGATCGCGATCCGCTCGTTGACGCGGGTGAGGTGCGGGCTCGTGAACCGGCCCGTGCGCAGGCCGTGCTCGCGCAGCAGCCGCTCGACCATCCGGGCCGTCGACGTCTTGCCGTTCGTGCCCGTCAGGTGGACGGAGCGGAACGCCCGCTGCGGGTCGCCCAGCAGCTCGAGCACCGCCCGCACGCGGGAGAGCTCGGGGTCGATGTCGTGCTCGGGCGCCCGCGCGAGGATCCCGCGGTACACCTCGTCGGCCGCCTCCCGGGCCGCGCGCGCCGCCGCGTCCCGCAGGTGGTCCGCGCCGCCGGGCCGTGCCGGGCTCACGCCCCGGCCCCCGCCCGCGCGACGTGCACCTGGAGCGTGCCGTCCCCCGGCACCACCGACAGCCCCGTCGCGAGCGTCTCCGCCGCCACGAACTCCCGGTGCGCCTCGACCGCGGCGACCCGGTCGGCCGGCACGGTCAGCGTGAGGTCGATGCGGTCCGCCACGTGCAGGCCGGCGGCCTTGCGCGCGTCCTGCACGGCCCGCACGACGTCGCGGGCGTAGCCCTCGGCGCGCAGCGCGTCGTCGAGGGCGAGGTCGAGCACGACGAACGACCCGCCGGGCAGCACGGTCGCCGCCACGGTGGCGTCGCCGCCCTCGCCGCCGGCCACCACGGTCGTCAGCTCGTACTCGGCCGGCTCGAGCGCGACGTCGCCGTCGTCGGTCGTCACCACGACCGCGTCGCCGTCCTGGCGCCACGCGCCCGCGCGGGCGGCCGTGATGACCGCCTGCACGCCGCGGCCCAGGCGCGGGCCGGCGGCACGGGCGTTGACCGCGAGGCGCTGCGTGATCCCGAAGCCCTCGGCCGTGGCCAGGTCGGCCGTCACCGTGTCGACGTGCTTGACGTTGAGCTCCGCGGCCAGCAGGTCCGTGTACGGCGCGAGCGCCGCCGGGTCCGCCACCGCGACGGTGAGCCGGCGCAGCGGCTGGCGCACGCGCACCTGGTGCGCCTTGCGCAGGCCCAGCGCGGCCGACACGACGGCCCGGACCTCGTCCATTGCCCCGACGAGCGAGAACGAGCCGACGAGGTAGTCGTCCGCAGCGCCGTGCCCCACCTCGGGCCAGTCGGTCAGGTGGACCGAGCGCCCACCGGTGAGACCACGCCACACCTCCTCCGTCACGAGCGGTGCGAGCGGTGCCATCAATCGCGTGAGTACCTCGAGCGCGGTCCACAGGGTGTCGAACGCGTCGGCGTCCTCGGACCAGAAGCGGTCGCGCTGTGTACGCACATACCAGTTCGTGAGCATGTCGAGGTGCTCACGCACGCTCTCGCACGCGGCCGGGATGTCGTAGGCGCCCAGCTGATCGGTGAGCCGCACCACGAGGTCCCGGGTACGAGCCAGCACGTACCGGTCCATGGGCGGGAGGCCGTCGACGCGCTCGGCCGTCACGCGCTGAGCCGCGTACCCGCGGCCGTCGTCCGCCGCACCCGCGTAGAGCGTGAAGAAGTAGTACGTGCTCCACAGCGGCAGCAGCACCTGGCGCACGCCGTCGCGGATCCCCTCCTCCGACACGACGAGGTTGCCGCCGCGCAGGATCGAGGACGACATGAGGTTCCAGCGCACGGCGTCCGACCCGTACCGGTCCCACATCTCGGCCGGGTCGGGGAAGTTGCGCAGCGACTTGCTGGCCTTGCGGCCGTCGTCACCGAGGACGATCCCGTGGCACATGACGTTGCGGAACGCGGCGCGGTCGAAGATCGCCGTCGCCAGCACGTGCAGCGTGTAGAACCAGCCGCGCGTCTGGCCGATGTACTCGACGATGAAGTCGCCCGGGTAGTGGTGCTCGAACCACTCGCGGTTCTCGAACGGGTAGTGCACCTGGGCGAACGGCATCGACCCCGAGTCGAACCACACGTCGAGCACGTCCGGGATGCGGCGCATCGTCGAGCGGCCCGTCGGGTCGTCCGGGTTGGGACGCGTCAGGTCGTCGACGTACGGGCGGTGCAGGTCGGGCTCGCCGGCGTCGTTCGTGGGCACGCGGCCGAAGTCCGCCTCGATCTCCGCGAACGAGCCGTAGACGTCGACGCGCGGGTACGCCGGGTCGTCCGAGACCCACACCGGGATGGGCGTGCCCCAGTACCGGTTGCGGCTGATCGACCAGTCCCGGGCGTTCTCGAGCCACTTGCCGAACTGGCCCTCCTGGATGTGCCCGGGGATCCAGGTGATCTCCCTGTTCAGCTCGACCATGCGGTCCTTGAACGCGGACACGCGGACGAACCACGACGACACGGCCTTGTAGATGAGCGGGTTCCGGCAGCGCCAGCAGTGCGGGTAGGAGTGCTCGTACGTCTCGTGCCGCACGAGCGCGGGGCGCACGTCGGCGGCGGCGCGCCCCAGCGGGCCCGTGCCGGCCTTGAGGTCGGCGATGATCTGCTTGTTGGCCTCGAAGACCTGCGTGCCGGCGTAGTCGGGGACGAGGGCGGTGAAGCGGCCCTTGGAGTCGACCGGGACGACCGGCGGGATGCCGGCGGCGTCGCACGCGGCCATGTCGTCCTCGCCGAACGCGGGCGCCAGGTGCACGACGCCCGTGCCGTCCTCCGTGGTGACGAAGTCGGCGGGCAGCACCCGGTGCGCGTTCTCGTGGCCGAGGAAGAAGTCGAACGGCGGCGTGTAGGCGCGGCCGACGAGGTCGGCGCCCGTGAGCCGCTCGAGGACCGCCGGCTCGTCGCCGAGCTCGCGCGCGTACGCGGCGAGCCGGGACGCGGCCAGCACGACCCGCTCGCCGGGGTGCGACGCCGCGAACGGCGAGCCCTCCTGCGGCGCCACGACGACGTACTCGATCTCCGGCCCCACCGCGACGGCGAGGTTCGACGGCAGCGTCCACGGCGTCGTCGTCCAGATGAGCAGCAGCTCACCGGTCGCGAGGCGGAAGCCGACCGTGAGCGCGGGGTCCTGGCGCGACGCGTACACGTCGTCGTCCATGCGCAGCTCGTGGTTGCTCAGCGGGGTCTCGTCGCGCCAGCAGTACGGCAGCACGCGGTAGCCCTCGTACGCGAGGCCCTTGTCGTAGAGCTGCTTGAACGCCCAGATCACCGACTCCATGAACGTGGGGTCGAGGGTCTTGTAGTCGTGCTCGAAGTCGACCCAGCGCGCCTGGCGCGTGACGTACTCCTGCCACTCCTTCGTGTAGGTCAGCACCGACGTGCGGCACGCCTCGTTGAACGCGGCGATGCCCATCTCGTCGATCTGCGCCTTGTCGGTGATGCCGAGCACGCGCTCGGCCTCGAGCTCGGCGGGCAGGCCGTGCGTGTCCCAGCCGAACCGGCGCTCGACGCGGCGCCCGCGCATCGTCTGGAACCGCGGCACGACGTCCTTGGCGTAGCCGGTCAGCAGGTGGCCGTAGTGCGGCAGGCCGTTCGCGAACGGCGGGCCGTCGTAGAAGACGTACTCGTTCGCCCCGTCCTCGCCCGCCGACCGCTGGTCGATCGACGCCTGGAACGTGCCGTCGGCCTCCCAGTGCGCGAGCACGTCGCGCTCGAGCGCGGGCAGGTCCGGCGACGCCGGGACGGGAGTCTCGGGACGGTGCAGCGGGTACGCCACGGGCGGTGCTCCTGGTCTCGCGCGCCCTGCCGGGTGCGCAGCGGTCGGACCACGAGGACGACGACGGCCGGACGACCCGGCGCGGCACCGCGGTACCACCTCGCTTGCCCGCGCACCGGGGCGCACGGACCACTCTCGCTGCGGCTGTGACGGGCCTGCCCCGTCCGGTTCTACTGAGGACCCGCACCGCGAGGGCGGGTGTCCCGTTCTTCCGGAGGCTCACCGGTGATGGCCGGGTCGACGCCTGTGCGTCCCATGGTAGCCGCGGGGCGGTCACGCGCGTCGACGACAATGGAGGCGATGACCACGCCGCCCGCCGCCCCCGCCCGCCCGCTCGTCCTGCTCGACCTCGACGGCACCCTCATGAACTCCGCGCCCGGCGTCCTGTCGTCGGTCCGCGCCGCCTACGCCCACCTGGGCGTGCCCGCGCCGACCGAGGCCGCGATGCGCACGTTCATCGGCCCGCCCATCGGCCGCTCGTTCCCCGCGCACGGCGTCGCCGCGGAGCAGCTCGCCGACGCGATCGCCGTGTACAACGAGCACTTCGGACGCGTGGGCGTGTGGGACACGACGGTCTTCGCCGGGGTCCCCGAGGCGCTGCGGACGCTGCGCGCGGCCGGGGCGACGCTCGTCGTCGCGACCGCCAAGCCGGCGCTGTGGGCCGAGCCGATCTGCGCGGAGGTCGGGCTGACGCCGCTGGTCGACGCGGTCGTCGGCGCACCGGCCGACGAGTCCGAGTCGAAGGCGCAGATCATGGCGCGCGCGATCGCGTGGGTGCGCGCCACCACCGGCACCGACCCGCTCGCCGACCCCGCGCGGACCGTGATGGTCGGCGACCGCGAGCACGACGTCGAGGGCGCGCACGAACACGGCATCGCGTGCGTCGGCGTCGGCTGGGGGTACGGCGGCGAGGAGGAGCTGGTGCGCGCAGGAGCGGCGGAGGTCGTGCACGACGTCGCGGACCTCGCGCCGCGGCTGCTGGCGCGGCTCGGCCTCGCGACCCCGGGCGCATGAGCGGCGCGGCCGCACCGGTCGTCCTCCTCGACCTCGACGGCACGCTGACCGACTCCTACCCCGGCATCGCGTCGTCCGTCCGCGCGGCGTACGCCGCCCTCGGCCTGCCCGTCCCGGACGACGCGACGCTGCGCCGGTTCGTCGGTCCGCCGCTCGGGGACTCGTTCGCGGCGCACGGCGTGCCGGCGGCACGCGTGGCGGCCGCGGTCGAGGCGTACCGCGTCGCGTTCCGCGCGGGCGGGATGTGGGACAACAGCGTGTACGCCGGCGTCCCCGCGCAGCTCACGGCGCTGCGGACGGCGGGCGTGCGGCTCGCCGTCGCGACGAGCAAGCCCGAGGTGTTCGCGGTGCCGATCTGCGAGCGGCTCGGTCTCGCGGCGTCCGTGGAGCACGTGGTCGGGGCACCGCTCGACGCGCCGTCGACCAAGGCCGAGGTCGTGGCCGACGCCCTCGCACGGCTGGCGGACGCGGCGGCGGTCGACCGGTCGCGCACGCTCATGCTCGGTGACCGGCACCACGACGTCACGGGTGCGCGCGCCCACGGGATCGACTGCGTGGGCGTCGGCTGGGGCTACGGCGACGAGGACGAGCTGCGCGGCGCCGGCGCGGTCGAGGTCGTGCGCGACGTGGCCTGCCTGGCGCAGCGGCTCCTGCGCCGCCTCGGCGTGCCGGCGGTCGCCCCGCCCGACCCGTGACCCGGGCCGCAGGTCCCCGCCCGGGCGGAGGCGGTGTGGCACGCTCACCGGCGTGAGCGCGCCCGTCCCCGACCCGCTGGCCGGGCTGTTCCCCGGCCGGCACTTCATCAGCACGGTGCTCGACGCGCTCGAGACGAAGACGACCATGTCGGGGCGCCTCGCACGCCGGTACCTCCAGCGGGCCGCGATGGCGGGCGTCATCATCGGCCTGCTGTACGCCACCCACTACGCGGTCGTCGCGGCATTCGCGTCCGTCGAGGCCGCCGGGACGTCGCTCCAGCCGATCGGGCGGATGGTCGGCGCCGTCGCGTTCGGGTGGGCGCTCGTGTTCATCTACTACTCGCGGTCCGAGCTGCTGACGTCGAACATGATGATCGTCTCGATCGGCGCCTACCACCGGCGCACCGGCTGGGGCCGGGCGCTGCGGCTGCTCGGCCTGTGCTACCTGGGCAATCTCGTCGGCGGGCTGTTCGTCGCCGCGCTCGTCCGGTTCTCGACGGTCGTCGACGGCGCCGCGCTGGACCAGATGGTGGCGTCGGTCGACCACAAGCTCGCGTACGTGTCGTCGGGACCGGCCGGGTGGGGCGACCTGCTCGTGCGGGCGGTGCTGTGCAACTTCTGCATCAACCTCGCGATGCTGCTCGTCTACAACGGGCTCATCAAGGACGACCTGACCAAGGCGCTGGTCATGATCGTGTCGGTCTTCATCTTCGCGTTCCTCGGGCTCGAGCACTCCGTCGCCAACACCGTGCTTTTCTCGATCGTCGGCCTGCGCGAGGGCCTCGACCTGGGGCTCGCCGCGGGCAACGTGGCGCTCGCCCTCGTCGGGAACTTCGTCGGCGGCGGGCTGCTCATCGGCCTGTACTACGCGTGGGTCAACGACGACTCCCGCTGGCGGCGCGACGCCTGACGCGCCCGGCCGTCACCCCGCCGCGGTCACCGGCGACCACGGGAACGTGATCCACCGGTCCGTGCGGCGCCCCACCTGGTCGGGTCGACGACCGACCGGGACGTGGCGTGGCGGACCGCCGTGCACACCTCGACGCAGTGCTCCGCCACCAGCGCCGGACGAGTGCCGGCGTCTCCCCCGTGCCGGCGGCGTCGTCGACCACGAGCGCGCGCACGCCGTGCAGCGCGTCGACGTCGAGCAGCGCGGCTGCACCGCCCGGAGGCCGCCGCGCGCCACCCGCGACGACGTCCCCCGCCGGTGTTGACCTTGACGCTGCGTCAACTCCTACCGTGGAGCAGGTCCGCACGACGGCGGGCACGGACGACGGAGGGAGGGACCGTGGAGGCGTCCATCCAGGAGGTCGCGCGGCTCACCGGCACGACCAGCCGCACGCTGCGCCACTACGACGCGGTCGGGCTGCTGCGCCCGAGCCGCGTCGGCGACAACGGGTACCGCTGGTACGACGACGACGCGCTGGTGCGCCTGCAACGGGTGCTCCTGCTCCGCGACCTGGGCCTCGGCCTCGCCGAGATCCGGCGCGTGCTCGACCGCGAGACCGACGAGAGGACGGCGCTGCGCCGGCACCTCGCGTGGCTCGAGGCCGAGCAGGACCGTCTGGCACGCCAGGCGGCGTCCGTGCACCGCACGCTCACCGCACGCGAGAACGGAGACACCCTCATGGCCGCAGACGTGTTCGACGGCTTCGACCACACGCAGTACCGGGAGGAGGTGGAGCAGCGCTGGGGCGCCGACGCGTACGCCACGTCCGACGCCTGGTGGCGCGGCCTGACGGAGACCGACCGCGCCGCGTGGAAGGCCGAGACCGAGCGGCTCGGTGCCGACTGGGCGGCCGCCGCCGGGGCCAAGCTCGACCCGACGTCCGACCAGGCGCAGGAGCTCGCGCGCCGGCACGTCGCGTGGCTCGGCTCGATCCCGGGCACGCCGGGGCACGGGACGGCTCCCGCCGGCTACGTGACCGGCCTGGCCGACATGTACGTCGCCGACGAGCGCTTCGCGCGGAACTACGGCGGGCGCGCGGGCGCGGCGTTCGTCCGGGACGCGCTGCACGCGTACGCGGCACGTCACCTCTGAGGCACCGGACGGGCCCGTCGCCGGACGGCGCGGGCCCGTCCGCCGTCAGGAGGCGCGCAACGACTCCTGCCACTGCGCGTGCAGGGACGCGAAGCGACCTCCGGCGGTGACGAGCCCGTCCGGGCTCCCGTCCTCGACGACGCGGCCGCCGTCGACGACGAGCACGCGGTCGGCGTGCATCACCGTCGACAGGCGGTGCGCGATGACGACCGCGGTGCGGCCCGTCAGCAGCGTGCGCAGGCCCTCCTGCACGAGCTGCTCCCCGGGGATGTCGAGCGAGCTGGTGGCCTCGTCGAGGACGAGCACGGCGGGGTCGGCGAGGAAGGCGCGCGCGAACGACACGAGCTGGCGCTGGCCCGCCGAGAGTCGCACGCCGCGGGTGTCGACGCCCGTGTCGTACCCCTCGGGCAGCGCGGCGATGAGGAAGTGCACACCGACGGCCCGCGCGGCGGCCTCGATCTCGGCGGGCGTGGCGTCGGGGCGGCCGAGCGCGATGTTCGCGCCGACCGACCCGGAGAACAGGTACGCCTCCTGCGTCACCATGACGACGGCGCGGCGCAGGTCCGCCGGGTCGAGGTCGCGCAGGTCGACGCCGTCGAGGCGCACCGCACCCTCGCGGGGGTCGTAGAACCGCGCGAGCAGCTTGGCGACCGTCGACTTGCCGGCGCCCGTCTCGCCGACGAGCGCGACCGTCTGCCCGGCCGGCAGGTGCAGGTCGAGGCGCGGCAGGACCGTCGGACCCGTGCCGTACCCGAACTCGACGCCCTCGAACCGCACGTCCCCGGTCGCGGCGGGGAGGTGGGCCGGGCGCTCCGGGTCCGGCACGGTCGGCTCCTCCGCGAGCAGCGCCGACAGCTTCTCGAGCGCCGCCGTCGCGGACTGGAAGCTGTTGTAGAACATGCCGATCTGGGCGAGCGGCGCGAAGAACCGCCGCGCGTACAGCACCGCCGCGACGAGCACGCCGACCGCGAGGTCGCCGTCGAGCACCCGCAACCCGCCCACGAGCAGCACGGCCGCGACCGTCACGTTGCCGATGAGCACGAGCCCGGTGTCGAACACGCCGTTGACCCGGATCGCCTCCGCGTTGGCGGCGCGGTACTCCTCGGTGAGGTCGTCGTAGACCTCCGCCACCTGCGTCTCGCGCCGGAAGGCCTGCACCGCGCGGATGCCCGTCATGGTCTCGACGAACCGCACGATGACGCGCGCCACGGCCGTGCGGCTGCGCCGGTACTGCGCCTGCGAGCGCACCTGGAACCAGCGCGTGATCAGCACGCCGGGCACGACGGCGACCAGCAGGACGAGCCCGCTGCGCCAGTCGAGCACGACCAGGCTGACCGCCGTGAAGACCATCGCCAGTCCGCTCGCCGCGAGCGTCGTCACGCCGCCGTCCAGCAGCTCGCGCAGCGCCTCGACGTCGGAGGTCTGCCGCGAGATGACGCGGCCGGACGTGTACCGCTCGTGGAACTCCAGGCTGAGCCGCTGGGTGTGCCGGAAGACCCGGCGGCGCAGGTCGAGCAGGACCGCCTGGCTCACGCGCGCGGCGAACCGCACCGTGGCGGCCGTGAGCACCCCCGCGACGAGGGCCGCGACGGCGTACGTGCCGGCGACGGTGAGCAGCGGGCGCGCGTCGCCGTCCCGCAGGGCCGGCAGGCCGCGGTCGATGCCCAGTGCCACGAGCGCCGGGCCGGCGACGAGCGCGAGCTGCGCGCCGACCACCACGAGAGCGGTCGTCCAGACACGACGCGTGACGGGCCGCAGCAGCGAGCCGAGCAGCGCGAGCGACCGGCGCCGCACGTCGCGCGGGTGCAGCGCGAGGTCGCCGTCCTCGTCGCGCGCGGCACCGGGTGCGGGTGCGTGAGGAGGGGCGGGTGCGGGTGCGGGCGGTGCGCCGGTCCCGGGCTCCGTGCGGCTCATCGGGTCGCCTCCGTGCGCTCGCCGCGCGGGCGCGGCAGGTCCGACCCGGGGGCCGTCCCCGTCGCTGGAGGCCGGTGGGGGTCGTCGCCGTCCGGCCCGCCGTCCGCCTCCGCCTCCGCCTCCGCCTCCGCCTCCGCCTCCGCCGTGAGGACGTACCGGTAGTGGGGGTGGGTCGCGAGCAGGTCGGCGTGCCGCCCGACCCCCGTGACGCGGCCGTCCTCGAGGACGGCGACGCGGTCCGCGAGCGCGACCGTGGACGTCCGGTGCGCGACGACGAGCGTGGTCGTGCCGGTGAGCATGCGTCGCAGGCCGGCGGTCACGTCGGCCTCGGTGGCGACGTCGAGCGCGGACAGGGGGTCGTCGAGGACGAGCACGCGCGGTCGGCCGGCGATCGCCCGGGCGAGCGCGACGCGCTGGCGCTGGCCGCCCGAGAGCGAGAGCCCCTCCTCCCCGATGACGGTGTCGAGGCCGGCGGGGAGGCGGTGGACGAACCCGGCACGCGCGACGTCGAGCGCCTCGCGCACGACCGCGTCCCGCGCGGCGTCGGGCATGCGTGCGAGCTCCTCCTCCGGCACGCCCATGAGGACGTTGTCGCGCACGGACGCGGAGAACAGGATCGGGTCCTCGAAGGCGACGGCGACGGCGCCGCGCAGGTCGCGCCGGGTGAGGTCGCGGACGTCGACGCCGTCGATCCGCACGGTCCCGCCCGTCACGTCGTACAGCCGCGGGACCAGCTGCAGCAGCGTCGTCTTGCCGCTGCCCGTCAGCCCGACGAGCGCGGTGGTCTCGCCGGGCTCGAGCACGAGGTCGACCCCGCGCAGCACGGCGTCCTCGCGGGTGCCGTGCGCGAACCGCACGTCGGCGAGCTCGACGCGCGACCCGCCGGCGGGCGGGGGCGGCAGCGGGACGGGGTGCGCGGGGTCGCGCACGGCGGGCGCGGTGTCCATGACCTCGAAGAAGCGGTCGGTGCCCGCGCGCGCGTCGAGCGTCATGGCGAGCAGCTGGCCGAGGCTCTCCACGGGGCGGTTCATCACCGCGGCGGTGGCGAAGAACGCGACGAGCGCCCCGACGCTCACGCGGTCGGACGCCGCGAGCCACACGCCGATGCCGAGCGACACCGCCAGCGTCGTCTCGGGGATCCACGCGAGCGCGAACGACATGCGCGACTGCGCGCGCGCCTTGTCGAGCTCGGTCTCCCGCAGGTCGTCGGCCTGGCGCACGAAGTCCTCGAGCGCGTCCTCGCCGCGCCCGAACGCCTTGAGCACCCGGATGCCGTGCACCGACTCCTCGACGGACGTCGCGAGGTCCCCGGCCTGGTCGCGGGCGCGGCGCGCGACCACCTTGTAGTCCTGCCGGAAGGCGAAGCCCAGCCAGATGACGGGCGCCGCGCCGGCGAGGTACACGAGCCCGAGCAGCGGGCTCGTGTAGACCATCAGGCCGGCGCCGACCAGCACGGTGGTGGCCGACACGACGAGCTGGACGAGCCCGAAGACCATCCACCGCCGCACGGTGTGCAGGTCGCCCATCGAGCGCTGCAGCAGCTGCCCGCCGGACCAGCGGTCGTGCACCGCGACCGGCAGGTCGAGCAGGTGCCGGAACAGGTCGGTGCGCATGTGCCGCTCGACGCCGGTGCCGGGCGTGGCGATGAGGGCACGGCGGCACCACACGAGGAACGCCTCGAGCACGCCGAGCGCGAGCACGAGCAGCGCGGCCTGCACGACCGCGGTGCGGGAGCCGTCGGTGAGGAGCGGCCCGTTCACGACCCCGCGCAGCACCTGCGGCACCGCGAGCGCGAGCAGGCTGGCCGCCAGCGTGGCGAGCCCGCCCGCGACGACGCGCGGCACGGCGGGGCGCGCCCACCGGATCAGCCGCGCGAGCGCCCGCGTCGTCGAGACGGAGCCGCCGGTCGACGCCGGTGCGGTGGGGGTGGGCACCGGTGCAGCGTAGGCACGCGCGCCGACATCGCACCCGGGGACGTCCGGATGCTGAGTCGACCTCACCTGTCGACGGCGCGCCGCCCGCACGGACGGGCCGTGCGCGCCGGCCGGCGCCGGGGCTCAGCCCTGCGTGCGCGCGATCGTCGTGTTGTTCGCCTGCGCGCGGGGCCGCACCACGAGCAGGTCGACGTTGACGTGCGCCGGCCGCGTGAGCGTCCAGACGATCGCGTCGGCGACGTCCTCGGCGACGAGCGGCTCGTACCCCGCGTACACCTGCGCGGCCCGCTCGGCGTCGCCGTCGAAGCGCACGAGCGAGAACTCCTCCGTCGCGACCGCGCCCGGCGCGACCTCGATGACCCGGACCGGCTCGCCGACGATCTCCCACCGCAGCGTCTCGCTCAGCATCCGCTCGGCGTGCTTGGCGGCGGTGTACCCCGCGCCGCCGGGGTAGGCGCCGTGCGCGGCGGTGGACGTCACGACGACGACGTCACCGCCGCCACCCGCGCGCAGGAGAGGTAGCACGCCCTGCGTCACGCGCAGCGTGCCGAGCACGTTGAGCTCGTACATCGCGCGCCACTGCGCCACGTCCGCCTCGGCGACCGGGTCCAGCCCGAACGCACCGCCCGCGTTGTTCACCACGGCGTCGAGCCCGCCGGTGTCGCGCACGTGCGCGACGAGCGCGGCGACGTCGGCGTCGTCGGTCACGTCCGCGACGACGGTCGTCGCGCCGGTCTCGGCGGCGAGGGCCGCGAGGCGGTCGGCACGGCGCGCGGTCGCGACGACGTCCCACCCCTCGGCGCGCAGGCGGCGCACGGTGGCGGCACCGATGCCGGAGGACGCCCCGGTGACGAGGGCGCGGCGGGGGCGGTCGACGGACGTGGCCATGCGGGCTCCCTGGACGGCGGGCGGGACGCGTCCGAGCATCGCACGCGGCGGGGTGCCGGTTGCGCGCACCCCCCGTGCGGTGCCTAGGGTGACGCCTCGGAACCCGGCCGACACGTGGCCGGGTGGCACCGCCCCGGGCTGGGACGGTCCTCCGCGACGCGACGTGCGCCGACCCTCCCCCACCACCGCGCCCGACGGCGTGCGCGGCGCCCCGTCACCCGGAGACCCGATGCCCACGCGCGCCCGCACCCGTCCGCCCCGCACCGCCTCGTCCCGCACCGCCGTGCTCGTCGCCGCCCTGCTGCCGGCCGTCGCCCTCGCGGCGTGCGCCGGCGGCGGCGCGGCCACGTCCACCACCGGTGCCGCCACGACGGGCTCCCCCGCAGCGACGTCGTCCGCAGCGGCGTACCCGGTGACCGTCGACAACTGCGGCACCGAGGTCACCCTCGAGGCGCCGCCCTCGCGCATCGTGACGATCAAGTCGTCGACCACCGAGATGGTCGCCGCCCTCGGCCTCGCGGACCGGCTCGTCGGCACCGCGTTCAGCGACGGGCCCGCGCCCGAGCCGTGGGCGGCCGAGCTCGCCGACGTCCCCGTGCTGTCCGACAAGGTGCCGGGCCAGGAGGCGCTGCTCGAGGTCGAGCCCGACCTCGTCTACGCCGGGTGGGAGTCGAACTTCGCGCCCGACGCGGCCGGCGACCGCGCGGCCCTCGCGCAGCTCGGCATCGGCACGTACGTGTCGCCGTCGGCGTGCAAGGCGGCGGGCTACCAGCCCGACCCGCTGACGTTCGAGGCCGTGTTCGACGAGATCCGCGAGACCGGCGCGCTGCTCGGCGCCCCCGAGGCCGCCGAGGACGTCGTGGCCGACCAGCGCGCGACCCTCGACGCCGTCGAGCCGCTGGACGGCCCGACCGCCGTGTGGTGGTCGTCCGGCACGGACACGCCCTACGTCGGCGCGGGCATCGGGGCGCCGCAGATGATGCTCGGGGCCGCGGGCCTCGAGAACGTCTTCGCCGACGTGCACGACACGTGGTCGTCGGTCGGCTGGGAGCAGGTCGTCGCGGCGGACCCGGACGTCCTCGTCCTCGTCGACTCCGCGTGGAACTCGGCGGACAAGAAGCGCGACCTGCTCGCGGCCAACCCCGCGACGGCGCAGCTCACGGCCGTGCGGGAGGGGCGCTACGTCGTCGTGCCGTTCGCGGCGTCCGAGGCGGGCGTCCGCAACGCCGACACCGTCGCGGACCTCGTGGAGCAGGTCCGCGCGCTGGGCCTCGGGGGCTGACGCGCCGCCCGTGGACCGTCCGCCCCTGCGCCCACCGCTGCCGCTGCTGCTCGCCGTCGGCGCCGCCCTGCTCGTCGTCAGCCTGCTCGTCACCGTGACGATCGGCCCGGCGGACCTCTCCGTCGGGGAGGTGGCGCGCGCGGTCGGCGGCCACCTCGGGCTGCCCGTCGCGGACGTGTCACGCCTGCACGACGCGATCGTGTGGGACCTGCGCCTGCCCCGCGTGCTCACCGCCGCCGCGGTCGGCGCGGGGCTGGCGGTCGCGGGCGCGGTCATGCAGTCGCTGACGCGCAACCCCCTCGCGGACCCGTACCTACTGGGGCTGTCGTCGGGCGCGTCGCTGGGGGCGGTCGCGGTGCTGGTGCTGGGCGTCGCGGTGCTGCTGCCCGTCGCGGCGTTCGCCGGGGCGCTCGCGGCGCTCGTCGCGACGCTCACGCTGGCCCGTACGAGCGGCACGCTGACGCCCGCGCGCGCGGTGCTCGCGGGCCTGGCGGTGTCGCAGCTCGCCGCGGCCGGCACGTCGTTCGTCATCTTCTGGACCGCGACCGGCGACTCGTACCGCGAGATCCTGTCGTGGCTCATGGGGTCGCTCGCGGGCGCGACGTGGTCCTCGGTCGCGATCGCGGGCGGCGCGCTCGTCGTCGTCGGGACGGTCCTGGTGGCCGCGGCGACGCGCCTGGACGCGTTCGCGTTCGGCGACACGTCCGCCGCCGCGCTCGGCATCGCGGTGGACCGCACCCGCTGGACCCTCATGACGCTCGTCGCGCTGCTGACGGGCGCGATGGTGGCGGTCAGCGGCGCGATCGGCTTCGTCGGGCTGATCCTCCCGCACGCCGTCTCGGTCGTGACGGGGCCCGCCCACCGGCGGCTGCTGCCGGTCGCGGGCGTCACCGGCGCGGTCTTCCTGGTGTGGGCGGACACGCTCGCCCGCACGGTGTTCGACCCGCGCGAGCTGCCGGTGGGCATCGTGACGGCGCTCGTGGGCGTGCCGGTGTTCGCGGTGCTGCTGCGCCGGGGTCGGGGGACGGCGTGGAGCTGAGGATCGACGGCGTCGGGACGCGCCTCGGCGGCCGCTGGGTGGTGGACGGCGTGGACGCCACGCCCCCGACGGGCGCGCTCACGGGACTCCTCGGGCCCAACGGCGCGGGCAAGACGACGCTCCTGCGGCTCGTCGCCGGGCTCCTGCCGCCGGAGCGCGGCGCCGTCCTCGTCACGGACCCGGACGCCGAGCCCGGTGAAGGCGCCACCGCACCGGCGGTCCCGGTGCACGCGCTGCCGCGACGCCGCCGAGCCCGGCACGTGGCGGTGCTCGAGCAGGAGTCGAACGCGACGGTGCCGCTCAGCGTGCGCGAGGTGGTCGCGCTCGGCCGCATCCCCTACCGGACGCTGTGGGGCACGGACTCCGACGAGGGCGCCGTCGACCGGGCGCTCGCCGCCGCCTCCGCGGCGCACCTGGCGGACCGCGCGTGGTCGACCCTGTCCGGCGGCGAACGGCAGCGGGTGCAGGTCGCCCGCGCGCTCGCGCAGGAGCCGGACCTGCTCCTGCTCGACGAGCCGACCAACCACCTCGACGTCAGCGCGCAGCTCTCGCTGCTCGCCTTCGTGCGCGACCTCGGCGTCACGACCGTCGCCGCGCTGCACGACCTCAACCTCGCCGCCGCGTTCTGCACGCACGTGCTCGTGCTCGCGGAGGGCCGGCTGGCCGCGGCCGGACCGCCCGAGGAGGTCCTGACCCCCGCGCTGCTGCGCGCGGTCTACCGCGTCGAGGCGGAGGTGCTCACGCACCCGACCACCGGCCGGCCGGTGATCGCCCTGACCGGGTGCGCATCCGGCGCCTGACGCGCGCGACGCGCACGGGCGTCGGGCGTCACCCCACGCCGGCCCCGCCCGTGCCCGTCCGCGGACCGGCGCGTCCGGCGACGACGAGCGCGTCCGCCAGCTCGTGCGGCTCCACCTCCGGCCCACGGGCGCGCACCCCGGACCAGTCCACGCCGACGCGCGCCCCGTCCCGGCCGAGCCCCGGCAACCACCGGCCGAGGAACGCCTCCAGGTCGACGGGCTCCGGGACGAGGCGGTGCTGCGCCGGGGCCCGCCGGGCGACGGTCGCCGCCAGCGCGCGGCTCGACCAGAACGGCATGGCCGCGCGTCCGCCGTCCGCGGCGGCGACCGAGACGTACCCGTCGGCGTCGCGGAGCACCCACACGCACCCGGCGGCGACCGCGGCCGCGCAGAACGCGCCGACCCCGGCCGTCACGCCGGACCCGCCGGCTCGTCGAGGAGCCGCGCACGCGTCCGCCGGTAGCCCGGCAGCGACGCCGCCACGCGGTCCAGCCAGGCGCCGCCCGGGCCGCCGGTGAACCCGACGCCGTCGCCGTCCTCCAGCCAGCTGCCCGACGCCAGCCGGCCGATGCGCCACCGCACCAGCCACAGGTCCCCGGCGACGGCGGCGGCGACGAGCCGCACCAGCGTGCCGACCGTCGCGTCGTGCGTCTCGAACGCGTGCCCGTGCGGCTCGACGAGCACGGCCCAGTACCCGTCCAGGTCCTCCGCCTCCACGGTCCAGCCGTGCCGGGGCACGCCGACGCGCCACAGCGGTCCGTCCCAGTGCTCCTCGACGACGTCGTCCCCCCAGCGCCGCAGCACCTGCTCGCGCAGCGCCACGACGCGCGCGTTCGTCAGGGACTCCATCGCGGTCCCCGTCGTCCGCCCGCCGCGGCCACGCGCCCCGATCCGGTCATTCCTCCCCCTGACTCCAGTTCAGCACCGCCGCGACCTGACGGCGTGCCCAGTGTGCAGGGAGGTGCGTGCCGGTGGAAGCCGGGTGCGCGAGGATGACCCGTATGGCGCTCTGGATGACGGGTGACGCGGCGGCCGACCGCCTGCTGGACGACGACCCCTTCGCACTGCTGCTCGGCATGCTGCTCGACCAGCAGGTGGCGATGGAGACGGCGTTCGCCGGGCCGGCGAAGATCGCCGACCGGATGGGCGGGCTCGACCCGCGGCGTGTCGCCGACGCGGACCCGGAGGCGTTCGCGGCGCTCTGCGCGACACCGCCCGCGGTGCACCGCTACCCCGGCTCGATGGCCGGCCGCATCCAGGCGGTCGCGCGCGCCGTGGTCGACGCGTACGACGGCGACGTGACGCGCCTGTGGACCGACGGCGACCCCGACGGCGCCACGGTGCTGCGGCGGCTCAGGGCCCTGCCCGGTTTCGGCGACCAGAAGGCCCGGATCTTCCTCGCACTGCTCGGCAAGCAGCGCGGCGTCACGCCCGCCGGCTGGCGCGAGGCCGCCGGCGCGTACGGCGACGACGAGTTCCGCTCGATCGCCGACGTCCGGGACCAGGTCTCGCTCGGCAGGGTCCGGGAGACGAAGAAGGCGGCGAAGGCGGCGGCGAAGGCGGCACGCTGACGCCCGCGCCGGGAGCGCGGGCCGCCAGGGGGCGTCGGCGCGTCCACCGGTCGGCCGACCTCGGCGGGGCCCGCACGACGGAGCCGCGGGTCACCCCGGCGACGGAGGACGAGACCCACCTCACGACCGAGGCGTGCGTCCCGTCCGGTTCGCCAGGATGGTGCCCATGAGCACGCCCACACCGCCGGGGCCCGCCCCGCACCCGCCCGCGGCGCACCCGCCGGCACCGGTCCCGCCCTCGCCGGCCCTGTCCGTCGCACCTGTCGCGCTCGCCGACCGCGCCGTCGCTCCCGACGTCGCACGCGGCCTCGCGCTGCTCGGCATCGCGATCGCCAACTCGGTGCTGCACCTGTGGGGCGTCCAGGTCGGCGCCGGGAGCCGGCCGGTGGACGGCTCGACGCTCGACCGCGTCGTCGACGGCGTCGTCTCGCTGTTCGTCGACCGGCGGACCATGCCGATGTTCGCGCTGCTCTACGGGTACGGCATCGGCGTCGTCGTGCGGCGGCGGGCCGCCGCGTGGGTGCCGTGGCCCGCGTGCCGCGCCGACCTGCTGCGCCGTGCCGCGTGGCTCGTCGTGTTCGGCGTCGTGCACATCCTGCTGCTGTTCGGGGGCGACATCCTCGCGATCTACGGCGTGGCAGGCCTCGTCGCCGTCCCGCTCGTCCGCGCGCCGGGCCGCCGCCTGGCCGTGGTGGGCGGGATCGCGCTCGTGGTCTCCGGCGTCCTCATGGGCGCGGTCCAGACCCTCGCGGCCTGGTCCGCCACCCAGCCCGACCTCATGGGCCAGTCGGACGTGCTGGCGTCGTCCGAGAGCTCGGTGCTCGGCGCGATGCTGCTGCGCTCGGCGTCCGTGCTGATCGCGCCGCTGGGCGCGGTGGCGGCACTGCCGCTCGTTCTCCTCGGACTGTGGTTCGCGCGGCGCGGCGTGCTGGAGGACCCGGCGGCGCACCTGCCGCTGCTGCGCCGGTGGGTGGTGGGCGGCCTGGCGGTGAGCGTCGTCGGCGGCCTGCCGATGGCGCTGGCGGTGGCGCGGGTGTGGGCACCGGACGCCGGCGAGCTGTTCGGCGTGGCGGCCCTGCACGAGGTCAGCGGCACCGCGGGTGGCGTGGCGTTCGCGGCGCTCGTCGCGTGGGTCGTCGTGGCGCGCCGCAGCACGGTCGCGACGCTCGGCCCGGCGGGGCGCGCGCTGCGCGCCGTCGGGGTCCGGTCGCTCACCTGCTACCTGCTGCAGTCGGTGCTGTTCGTCCTCCCGCTGGCCGCGTGGGCGGGCGGGCTCGGCGAGCACCTGTCCTCGGCCGGCGTGGTCGCGTGGGCCGTCGGGGTGTGGCTCGTCACCGTGGCCGTCGCCGTCGCCCTCGAGCGGGCGGGACGCCGCGGACCGGCCGAGGTGCTGTACCGCCGCCTCGTCTACCGTCCGCGCGCGTCCGCGCCCGCCCGCTGAGTGCGCAGCCCGTCAGGACGGGCACACCGACCGCACCTCGGAGTACGCCGACCCCGACGGCGCGGGGCAGACGAACGGCGCGTAGCGCAGGTCGTCGTCGACGAACCGCTTGAGCCACGCGATGCTGTTGCGGGCGATGGTCGTGTTCGACACGACCGGCGCGTAGTGGCTGGCGCCGCGCAGCTCCAGGTACGTCTTCGGGGTGCTCGCGGGGATGGACTCGTAGAACGGCTCCGCGTGCGTCCGCACCGACGCCACGGAGTCGTTCTGCGCCCCGATGACGAGGGTCGGCGTCGTGATCTCCGGCCACGACTTGTCGATGTTCCACGGCGTCAGCGGGATCGCCGCCTGCAGCGTCGGGGCGTCCTTGGCGGCCTCCAGCGCACCGCCGCCGCCCATCGAGTGCCCCATGACCGCGAGCCGCGCCGGGTCGACGCGGGTCCGCACGGGGCTGCTGGTCGTCAGGTGGCGCAGGGCGGCGAGCAGCTGGTCGCCGCGCGAGGACGGCTGGTCGCTGGTGCGCGTGGTGTCGATCGTGAACACGACGAAGCCCTGCGACGCGAGGCGCGGGCCGAGCCACGCGATGCTCGACTGCCGGGCGGTGTAGCCGGGCGAGACGGCGACGGCGCCGAACGTGCCCTGCGACTGGTCGGACGGGTAGTAGATCGTGCCGCCGCCGAAGCCGGACACGCTGTACCGGGACACCGTGACCTGCTCGACGGTGAACGGGCCACGCGTCGCCTCGAGGGAGGACGCGGTCGGGGCGGGGCCGCGCTCGTACGGGTTGGCGGCGGTGGCGTGGGCGGGCGCCGCGGCGCCGCCCAGGAGGGCGGCCGTGAGGGCCGCGACGAGCAGACGGACGGGGGTCGGACGAGGACGCACGAGAGTCTCCTGGGTGGAGTCAGGACGGTGGACGACTCGAGTCGTCTTCGACGATAACTCCGCTCGCACCGATGCGGAACGACGCGTCCCGGATCTCACCCACGCACCCGTCCGACCACGCGGAAGCCCTGCTCACGGACGGCTGACCTGCACGGACGTCCGACACCGGGCCCACCGGAGCGGTGCGTCGCTCAGCGCTCGTCGGCCGCGAGCGCGTCCTTCCACCCCTGCGCGTACGCCTCGGCGGAGCCCTGGTGGAACATGTCGTCCGGACCGGTGCGCACGAGGAGGCGCGCCCCCGGACCGTCGTCGGCCGTGACGAGGTGGCCCACGCCCCGCACCACGGCGACCGGCCGGCCGGCGGCCTTGCCCTTGACCAGCTCGGCGGCGCTCGCGAGCTCGTCCGCCACGGCGGCGACCGTCATCGTCAGGGGCCGGCCGTGGGAGTCGAGCTGGCCCCGCAGGTCGTCGAGCACCTGGACGCCGGCCGCGCCGATCGCGAGGTCGGTCACGCCCTGCCGCCACGGCCGCCCGGCGGTGTCGGTGACGACGACGCCGAGCAACACGCCGTGGTGCGCCTGCAGCCCGGCGCGCAGCGCCCGGGCCGAGGCGTCGGGGTCCACCGGCAGCAGCAGCACGGTGCCCTCGGGGGTGTTCGACGCGTCGACACCCGCCGCGGCCATGACGAGCCCCAGCCGGTTCTCGACGATGCGGGTCACCCCGCCCGGGTGCTCGCGGGTGGCGACGACGCGCACCGTCTCGTCGGTGATGGCCTGCTCGCGGTCGTCGGCGGCGACCACCCGCCCCTCCGCCTTCGACAGCACCTTGCTCGTCACGACGAGCACGTCGCCGTCCGCGAGCGCGTGCGACGGCTCGGCGGCGGCGTCCGCGTCGAGGGCGGCCGCCAGCAGGGCGACGAGGTCGTCGCCCGGGACGACCTCGGGGACGCCGTCCGGCGCCCACACGCGCAGCTCGGTCACCGGACCGTCACCGCACCAGCTTCGGCAGCACGTCGCGGCCGAACACCTCGACCCACTCGCGCTGGTTGCGGCCCACGTTGTGCAGGTAGATGCGGTCGAAGCCGAGGTCGACGTACTTCTGGATCTCGGCGCGGTGGACGTCGGGGTCCGCCGAGATCACCATGCGCCCCTGGAAGTCCTCGGGACGGACCAGCTTGGCCATCTGCTCGAAGTCGAACGGCGAGCGGATGTCGGCCTTGGGGAACTTCATGCCGCCGTTGGGCCACTCGTGCACCGCGTTCGCGAGCGCCTGCTCGTCGGTCTCCGCCCACGACAGGTGCAGCTGCAGCACCTTCGGCATCGCGTCGGGGTCCTTGCCGGCCTCGCGCGCGCCCTCGGCGAACTTGCCGAAGAGGCCGGAGATCTTCTCGAGCGGCGCGCCGACCGTGATGATCCCGTCCGCGTGCTTGCCGGTGCGCTTGGCGGTCACCGGGCCGGCCGTGGCCACGAGGATCTCGGGCGCCTCCTCCGGCATGGTCCACAGGCGCGTCGACTCGAGCTTGTAGAACGGCCCCGCGTGCTTGACGTCCTTTCCGGCGAGCGACGCGGTGAACAGCTTCTTGATGATCTCGATCGCCTCGAACATGCGGTTGATCCGCTCGGGCGCCTCGGGCCAGTAGCCGGCCACGACGTGCTCGTTGAGCGCCTCGCCGGAGCCCAGGCCCAGCCAGTGGCGCCCCGGGTACATCGCGGCCAGCGTGGCGGACGCCTGCGCGACCATCGCCGGGTGCCACCGGAAGGTCGGCGCCGTGACGCCCGGCCCCATGTCACCGGTCGTGCGCTCGCCGATCGCCGTCAGCACGTTCCACACGAACGACGACTGGCCCTGCGCGGGCACCCACGGCTGGAAGTGGTCGGCGGCCATGACGCCGGAGAAGCCGTGCTGCTCCGCGTACGCCGAGAGCTCGACCGCCTCCCGGGGGTGGAACTGCTCCAGCATCGCCGCGTACCCGACCGTCAGGTCAGCCATCCGTCGTCCTCCACGTGGGTGTCGTCGCGGCGCCCCGGGGCACCGCCTCTCGTGACGATACGCGGTCGCGCGGGGCTGCTCAGGGCAGGAGCAGGACCGTGCCCGCCTTGTGCCCCGCCTCCACGTAGGCGTGCGCGTCCGCGGCCTGCGCGAGCGGCCACGTGCGGTCGATCACGCCGCGCACGGCACCCGTCCCGGCGCTCCACGACGTCCGCGGCCCGGGCGGCCGCCGGCCGCAGCCCCGTGAAGGCGATGGCGGCGGACCGACGTCGAGCCGCCTCGGCAGCGCGTCGTACGGCGACCACCCGTGCTGAACCGCTTCAGAGCCGCCGCGGGCCTTGCCGACCGGCGGCGTGCGGCGGAGGGTCACGAGCAGCCGCGCCCGAAGGGACCCGACGATGCCGCCGACCACGCCCGCACCCGACCACCGACCCGCGCCCGCCGCACCTCGGCGCCGCACGCCGCTGCACGACCTGCTGCACCCCCCGCTCCCCGACCTGCTGCAGGCCCGGCGCCGCCTCCTGGCGGGGGTCCTCGTCGCCGTGCTCGCCGCGCTCGGCGTCCCGGCGGCCGCCGCGCCGGCCACCGCCGCGACCGTCGACCCGGGGCGCTGGTACGTGCTCGTCAACCGGCACAGCGGCAAGGCGCTCGACGTCGGCGGGGCGTCCACGGCGGACGGCGCCGCGCTCGTCCAGACGACGCGCGACGGCCGGGCGTCGCAGCAGTGGCGGTTCGTCGACGCCGGCGACGGCTGGTACTCGCTGCGCGCGCGGCACTCCGGCAAGGCCGTCGAGGTCGCCGACGCGTCCCGCACGCGCGGCGCCGCCGCGGTCCAGGCGACCGCGGGCACCGCGGCCCACCAGCAGGTCCGGCTCCTCGACTCCCCCGACGGGCACGTGCGGCTCGCCCTGCGGCACAGCGGGATGGTCCTCGACGTCCGCGACGCCTCGCGCGCCGACGGCGCCCGCGTCATCCAGTGGCGGGACCACGGCGGGGCCAACGAGCAGTGGCGGCTGGAGCCCGTGGGCGCCGACACCGCGGCACCGACCGCCCCGGGCGGGCTGCGCGTCACCGGCCTCACGTGCACGGCCGCGACGCTGACGTGGTCCGCCGCGACCGACGACGTCGGCGTCACCGCCTACGACGTCTACCACGACGGCCAGCACATGCTCAGCGTCCCCGCGCCGACGACGAGCACGCCGCTCACCCTCGTGCCCGGCGTCACATGGGGCCTGTACGTCAACGCGCGCGACGCCGCGGGCAACGTGTCGCAGGCCAGCCCGACGCTCGAGCTCGCGGTGCCGCCGTGCCAGACGGACACGACCGCCCCGACCACGCCCACCGGCGTGACCGCGAGCGCCGCGGGCACGTCCGTCACGGTGCGGTGGACCGCCTCGACCGACGCGGTCGGGGTCACCTGGTACGAGGTGCTGCGCGACGGCGCCGTCGTGGGTCAGGTGCCCGGGTCCGCGACGTCGTTCGTCGACTCCGGGCTGGCGCCCGCCACGGCGTACGCCTACACGGTCCGGGCGCGCGACCAGGCGGGCAACCGCTCCCCGTCGTCCGCCGCCGCCCGCGTGACGACCGGCTCCGGGTGCAGCAGCGCGATCTGCTCCGTGCGCACGGTCGCGACGGACCGCGACCTGCCGTGGGGCCTCGTCGAGCTGCCCGACGGCTCCGTGCTCTACGGACGCCGCGACGCGGGGCAGGTCGTCCGCCTCGAACCGGCGACGGGGGCCACCCGGGTTGTCGGGACCCTGCCCGGGCTCGTCGGCACGGACGGGGAGGGCGGGCTGCTCGGCCTGGCGGTCGCCGGGGACTTCACGGCCGACCCCTGGCTGTACGTCATGCACACGACCGCGACGGACAACCGCGTGGTCCGCGTGCGGTACGTCGACGGCGCGCTGTCCGGGACGCCGCAGGTGCTCGTGCAGGGCATCCCGCGGAACAAGTACCACAACGGCGGACGCCTGCGGTTCGGGCCGGACGGCATGCTGTACGTCGCCACGGGCGACGGGCAGAACCCGCAGTGGGCGCAGGACACGGCGAACCTCGCCGGCAAGGTGCTGCGCATCCACCCCGACGGGCGCGTCCCGGCGGACAACCCGTTCGGCAACGCGGTCTGGAGCTACGGCCACCGCAACCCGCAGGGTCTCGCGTTCGACTCGCGCGGGCGGCTGTGGCAGCAGGAGTTCGGCAACTCCGTGATGGACGAGACGAACCTGGTCGTGCGCGGCGGCAACTACGGCTGGCCGCAGTGCGAGGGCACGAGCGGCAGCTGCTCCGCGCCCGGGCTCGTCGCGCCGAGGCTGACCACGCCGGTCGCCGCGGCGTCCTGCTCGGGCATCGCCGTCGTGCGCGACACGCTGTGGATCGCCTGCCTGCGCGGCACGCGTCTCTACCGCGCGACCATCACGGCCGACGGGTCGCTGACCGGGGTGCAGTCCCTGCTGCAGGGGACCTACGGCCGCCTGCGCACGGTCGAGCCCGGCGCCGGCGGGACGCTGTGGGTCACGACGAGCACGCGCGGCGACAAGGACTCGGTGGCGGACAACAGCGACGAGCGGGTCCTGCGGCTCACGCTCGGGGGGTGACGGCGGCGCCGGCGGGCGGGACGTCGGCGGGCGGGACGTCGGTCGGCGGTGCGACGGCGGCCGGTGCGACCTCCGCCGCGGGCACCGGCGCGGCCCCGGAGCCGACGTCGCGGTCCGCGCCGCGCCGCACCACCGCGACGCCGGCGACGACCAGCGCCGCCCCGACCACCTGGACGCCGCTCGGCGCCTCGGCCAGCAGCACCCAGGCGAGCAGGACGGCGAACAGCACCTCGGACAGGGCGAGGAACGACGCGACGCGCTCCCCCAGCAGGCGCACGGACGCCGCCGACACCCCGTACGCGACCGCGGTGGGGAGCACCCCGACGACGGCGAGCGGCACCGCCCAGTGCACGGTGGTGCCGAGCACGTCGACGCGCACGTCCGGCGCCGCGACCGGCAGCACGCCCACGAGCGCGAGCAGCCCGACCGTGGCGGCGCCGACCGCCATCGCGGCCCCGGCGAGCGTCACGGGCGGCAGGGCGATCGGGCGGGCCGTGAGCGCGAAGTAGGCGGCGTTGCCGACCGCGGCGCCGAGCGCGAACAGGAGCCCGAGCGGGTCGAGGGTCACGGCGCCCGTGACGTCCAGGACGAGCACGAGGCCGCCCATGGCGAGCGCGGCCCCGACGAGGGTCGTGCGGGAGGGGGCACGCCGGCTGCGCACCCACCCCCACAGGACGAGCAGGAGCGGCCCGGTGAACTCCACGAGCAGCGCGACGGCGACGGGCAGCCGGTCGACGGCGAGGAAGTAGAGCGTCGCGGCGCCGGCCACGCCCATCACCCCGAGGCCGACGACCGTGCCGGCGTCCGCGCGCAGCACGGACCAGCGCCCCCGCAGCGCCCACAGGGCGGGGCCCGCGAGCAGCAGCGCCCCGAGGGTCAGGCGGACGACGATCGCGGCGCCCGGCGACCACCCGGCGGCGAGCAGCGGCTTGACCACCGGGCCGCTCGTGGCGAAGGCGAGCGCGGCCAGCAGCCCCGCGACGATCCCTGCGCTGCGCGCACGCGTGCCCTGCACGTGGGTCTCCCGACACCCGGGCCCGCGGTCGCGGGCGGACGGACGCGCCGGCCGGCGGCCGTCGCGGCGAGGCGGTGACGCGTCCCGGGGGCCCCGGTGCCCGGTGTGCCGGGCCAGGTGTCATCCGCTCCTATGCTCGTGACGCTACGGCGCCGTCGCGACAGGAGTCAACGTGCTTTTCGCCCATGACACCGAGGCCAACCTCCGGGCGGCCGCCGACCTGGTGAACACGGCACGGCGGCGGGACGGCACGGACGCCCTCGCCTCGGTCGCCGACGTGGCGGCCTACCGGGCGCGCTGGCTCTACACGGGCCCGCACGGCGGGGACGCGGCCGAGCTCGTAGCCGTGCGCGCCGCCCGGGACCGCGTCGGCACGCTGTGGGGCGCCGACCGCGACGCGGCGGCCGACGCGGTCAACGCGATGCTGCGCGACGCGCGGGCGGTGCCGTCGCTCGTCCGGCACGACCACATGGACTGGCACCTGCACGCGACCGCCGACGACGCCCCGCTCGCCTCCGTCGTCCTCGCCGAGACCGCGCTCGCCGCCGCCGACCTCGTGCGGTCCGACGAGTGGGACCGCATGGGCACCTGTGCCGCCGACGACTGCACCGCGGTGCTCGTCGACCTGTCCCGCAACCGGTCGCGGCGGTTCTGCGACGTCAACGGCTGCGGCAACCGCGCGCACGTCGCGGCGTACCGGGCGCGGCGCGCCGGCCGCGAGGACGCCTGACCCGTCGCGTCGGGGCGGTGCGGCGCGCGTGGAAGGATGTGTGCCCATGACCGACCTGACCTCACGTCCCGACGCCCCGACGAGCGCCCCCGCCCGCCAGGTACCGGACAAGGTCACCGTCGACGGGCTCGAGGAGCGCTGGGACGGCGCGTGGACCGCCGCCGGCGCGTACTCCTTCGACCGCTCGAAGGAGCGCGCGCAGGTGTACTCGATCGACACCCCGCCGCCCACGGTCTCCGGCTCGCTGCACGTGGGCCACGTCTTCTCGTTCACGCACACCGACGTCGTCGCGCGCTACCGCCGCATGCGTGGCGCCGAGGTCTTCTACCCCATGGGCTGGGACGACAACGGGCTGCCCACCGAGCGCCGCGTGCAGAACTACTACGGCGTGCGCTGCGACCCGTCGCTGCCCTACGACCCCGATCTCACGCCGCCGCACCAGGGCACGGACGGCAAGGCCGTGAAGCCGGGCGACCAGGTGCCGGTGTCCCGCCGCAACTTCATCGAGCTGTGCGAGCGCCTGACGGCCGAGGACGAGCAGCAGTTCGAGGCGCTGTGGCGCCGGCTGGGCCTGTCCGTCGACTGGTCGCTGACCTACCAGACGATCGGGCGCAAGGCCCGCGCGGTGTCGCAGCGGGCCTTCCTGCGCAACCTCGAGCGCGGCGAGGCGTACCAGGCGGAGGCGCCGGGTCTGTGGGACGTGACGTTCCAGACGGCGGTCGCGCAGGCCGAGCTCGAGGCGCGCGACTACCCGGGCGCCTTCCACAAGGTCGCCTTCCACCGCCCCGACGGCGAGGCCGTCGTCATCGAGACGACGCGTCCGGAGCTGCTGCCCGCCTGCGTCGCGCTCATCGCCCACCCGGACGACGAGCGCTACCAGCACCTGTTCGGCACCACCGTGACCAGCCCGCTGTTCGGCGTCGAGCTCCCCGTGCTCGCGCACCCGGCCGCGGAGCCCGACAAGGGCGCGGGCATCGCCATGTGCTGCACGTTCGGGGACCTGACGGACGTGCAGTGGTGGCGCGAGCTGCGCCTGCCGACGCGCTCGGTGGTCGGCCGCGACGGCCGCCTCCTGCGCGACGTCCCCGAGTGGATCGCGGTCGAGGACGGCCGCGCGCTGTACGGCGAGATCGCCGGGAGGACGACGTTCTCGGCGCGCGAGACGCTCGTCGCCGCGCTGCGGGACTCGGGCGACCTGCTCGGCGAGCCCGTCGCGACGCAGCGCAAGGCGAACTTCTACGAGAAGGGCGACAAGCCGCTCGAGATCGTCACGAGCCGTCAGTGGTACATCCGCAACGGCGGTCGCGACGAGGACCTGCGCACGGCCCTGCTCGCGCGCGGCGCGGAGCTCGGCTTCCACCCCGACTTCATGCGGGTGCGCTACGAGAACTGGGTCGGCGGCCTCAACGGCGACTGGCTGGTGTCGCGCCAGCGCTTCTTCGGCGTGCCGTTCCCGGTGTGGTACCCGCTCGACGAGGCCGGCGAGCCCCGCTACGACGCGCCGATCACGCCCGACGAGGCGTCGCTGCCGATCGACCCGACGAGCGACGTGCCCCCGGGCTACACGGCCGAGCAGCGCGGCGCGCCCGGCGGCTTCGTCGCCGACCCCGACGTCATGGACACGTGGGCGACCAGCTCCCTGACGCCGCAGATCGTGTGCGGCTGGCTGGACGACCCGGACCTGTTCGCGCGCACGTTCCCCATGGACCTGCGTCCGCAGGGCCAGGACATCATCCGGACCTGGCTGTTCTCGAGCGTGGTGCGCGCGCACCTGGAGAACGGCTCGCTGCCGTGGACGGACGCCGCGATCAGCGGCTGGATCCTCGACCCCGACCGCAAGAAGATGAGCAAGTCCAAGGGCAACGTCGTCACGCCGCTGGGCCTGCTCGAGGAGCACGGCTCCGACGCGGTGCGGTACTGGGCGGCCTCGGCGCGCCTCGGCACCGACGCGGCGTTCGAGGTCGGCCAGATGAAGATCGGCCGCCGCCTCGCCATCAAGGTGCTCAACGCCAGCAAGTTCGTGCTGTCGTTCGGCGACCCGACCGAGCCGGTGGTCACCGACCCGGCCCTCGTCACCGAGACGCTCGACCGCGCGATGCTCGCGGGCCTCGCGCAGGTGGTCGAGACGGCCACGGCCGCGCTCGAGTCCTACGACCACACGCGCGCGCTGGAGACGACGGAGACGTTCTTCTGGACGTTCTGCGACGACTACCTCGAGCTGGTCAAGGACCGCGCGTACGGGGCGGGCGCCGCGGCCGGCGAGGTCCCGGCGGCGACCGCCTCGGCGCGCGCCGCCCTCGGGATCGCCCTCGACACCCTGCTGCGGCTGTTCGCGCCGGTGCTGCCGTTCGCGACCGAGGAGGTCTGGTCGTGGTGGCGCGAGGGCTCGGTGCACCGCGCGCCGTGGCCGACCGCCGAGCCGCTGCGTGCGGCGGCCGGTGACGCGGACGCGGGCGTGGTCGCCGCGGCGGGTGCCGCGCTGGCGGCGCTGCGCAAGGTGAAGTCGGAGGCCAAGGTGTCGATGCGCACGCCGATCGAGCACGCGGTGCTCGTGGTGCCCGGCGCCCTGCGCGCGGCCGTCGAGGTCGCGCTGGACGACGTGCGGTCCGCGGGCCGCGCCACGGGCACGCTCGAGCTCGCGGAGGCCGACGGCGACGCCGTCGTCGCGCGCGACGCCCGCCTGGGCGAGGCCGTCGCGCGCTCCTGACCCGGACGCCGTGGCCGGTCCCCGGGACCGGCCACGGTGCCGCCGAGCGCGGCCGGTGGGACGCTGGTCCCGTGCCCACCCGATTCCGCATAGGCATGCTGGGCGACGTATAGTCATCCGCGCTCCAGCACGGAAGGAACACCATGCGTCACCTCATCCGCACGTCCGCCGTCGCGGCCGTCGCCGTCCTCGCCCTCGGTGCCTGCTCCGGCGGCTCGGGCTCCGACGAGCCGGATCCCGCCGCCACGGCGGCCGGCGGCGTCGAGCTCGTGCAGGCCGGCTCGCTCACCGTCTGCACCAACCCGCCGTACGAGCCCTTCGAGTACGAGGAGGACGGCGAGATCGTCGGCCTCGACATGGCGCTCACCGGCGAGATCGCGGCTGACCTCGGCGTCGAGCTCCGGCCGCTGAACACCGGCTTCGACGCGATCGAGTCGGGTGCGGCGCTCAACGCGCGGCAGTGCGACGTCGTCGCCTCGGCCATAACCATCACCGACGGTCGCAAGCAGAACATCGACTTCACCGACCCGTACTTCGACGCCGACCAGGGCGTCCTCGTCGCCGAGGGCACGACCGTCGCGTCCGAGGACGACCTCGAGGGCCTCACGCTCGGGGTGCAGCAGGCGACGACGGGCGCCGACTGGGTGACCGAGCAGGGCCTGACCGGCACGCAGTTCGAGGACCTGGGCCTGCAGGTCCAGTCGCTGCGCAACGGCCAGGTCGACGCGGTCGTCAACGACGTGACGGTCCTCGAGCCGTTCGAGGGCGACGGCCTCACCGTCGCGTACGTCATCACGACCGGCGAGCAGTACGGGTTCGGCGTGCGCAAGGGCAACACCGCGCTGCTCGAGGCCGCGAACGAGACGCTCGCCCGGGTCACGCAGGACGGCACGTACGACGCGCTGGTCGCCGAGTACTTCGGCACCGCCGGCTCGGACGCGTCGGCCGAGCCCACGGCGTCGGCCGAGCCCACCGACTGATGTCCGTCGACCTCTCGGCCGCCGCCGGCCGGGCTCGCACGAGCCCGCGCCGGCGGGCGCGCGTCGCGCGCGGCGTGCAGTACGCCGTGCTGCTGGCCGTCCTGGGCCTGCTGGTCGCGACGGCCGACTGGGGCACGGTCGGGCAGACGATCTTCAACCCCGCCGCGGCGGGCGAGATCCTCGACCGCCTCCCCCGGGCGTTCTACAACACCGTCCGGTACACGCTCGCCGCGTTCGCGGTGGGTCTGAGCCTGGGCACGCTGCTGGCGCTCATGCGGCTGTCGTCGGTCGCGCCGTACCGCTGGATCGCCACGACGTACGTGGAGTTCTTCCGCGGGATCCCGGCGCTGCTCGTCGTCATCGCGGTCGCGTACGCGGTGCCGATCGCGTTCGGCGTCGCGTTCACGTCGATCGTCGCCATCGCGGCCATCGCGCTCGGCTCGGTGTCGGCGGCGTACATCTCGGAGACCGTCCGGGCCGGGGTCGAGTCCGTCCCGCGGGGGCAGGTCGAGGCGGCGCGCTCCCTCGGCATGTCGCACACCCGCACGATGCTGCAGGTCGTCCTGCCGCAGGCCTTCCGCACCGTCCTGCCGCCGCTCACCAACGAGGTGCTGCTCCTGACGAAGGACACCTCGCTGCTGTTCGTCGTCGGCCAGACACCCGAGTTCTTCGAGCTGACGAAGGTCGGCCGCGACGCCCTCTCGACCGCGTCCGGGGGCCTCACGGGCCTGTTCGTCATCGGGGCCTGCTACCTGATCATCACCATCCCGCTCGGCCTGGTCGCACGCCGGCTCGAGCGGCGCACCGGAGGCCGCGCATGACCGCCGACACCACCCGGCCCGTCGTCGCCATCCGCGACCTGCGCAAGTCGTTCGGCGAGCGGGAGGTGCTGCGCGGCATCGACGTGCAGGTGCGCGCCGGCGAGGTCGTGTGCGTCATCGGGCCCTCCGGCTCGGGCAAGTCGACGCTGCTGCGCTGCGTCAACCTCCTCGAGCAGCCGACGTCCGGGACGATCGAGCTGCTCGGCGCCGAGGTCACCGACCCCGACGTCGACATCGACCGCGTGCGGACGCACGTCGGCATGGTCTTCCAGCAGTTCAACCTGTTCAGCCACCGCACCGTCCTCGACAACTGCACGATGGCGCAGCGCACCGTGCTGCGCCGCAGCCGGGCCGAGGCCGAGCGCGTCGCCCTGGCGAACCTCGAGCGGGTCGGCCTCGCGGACCGGGCGCAGGCCATGCCGTCCCAGCTCTCCGGCGGCCAGCAGCAGCGCGTCGCCATCGCGCGCGCGCTGTCGATGGACCCGCAGCTCATGCTCTTCGACGAGCCGACGTCGGCCCTCGACCCCGAGCTCGTCGGCGACGTCCTCGGCGTCATGCGCGACCTCGCCGACGCCGGCATGACGATGCTCGTCGTGACGCACGAGATGGCGTTCGCGCGCGAGGTCGGCGACCGGGTGGTGTTCATGGACGACGGGCAGGTCGTCGAGGACGGGCCGGCCGACCAGGTCGTCGGCGCGCCGCGCGAGGCCCGCACGCAGGCGTTCCTGCAGCGTGTGCTCGACCCCACGCACCGGCACGACACGTCGGGCACGTCGCCGCAGGTCTAGGGTCGACAGCGTCCACCGCCGCCGTCCCGGAGCCGACGATGCGAGAGTTCCACTCCCCCGCCCTGGTCCCCGCCGACCCCGGCGCGTCGATCCCGTCGATGCTCGCCGACCGGCTCGCCCGCGACCCGCGAGGCGTGTTCGCCGAGCGGCAGACCGGTTTCGGGGGCGCGTGGCAGCCCGTCACCGTGCAGGCGTTCGTCGCCGAGGTGACGGCCGTCGCCAAGGGGCTCGTCGCGTCGGGCGTGCAGCCGGGCGACCGCGTCGCCATCATGTCCCGCACGCGGTACGAGTGGACGCTCGTCGACTTCGCCGTGTGGGCGGCCGGCGGCGTCGGCGTGCCGGTGTACGAGAC
This sequence comes from Cellulomonas pasadenensis, assembly GCF_047229365.1. NCBI lineage: Bacteria > Bacillati > Actinomycetota > Actinomycetes > Micrococcales > Cellulomonadaceae > Cellulomonas > Cellulomonas pasadenensis. The sequence goes on from NZ_JBFTEP010000005.1 coordinate 40,799, forward strand.
GTCGTCGGCGGAGCAGGTGCGCTGGATCGCCTCCGACGCGGGCGTGCGGACGGCCGTCGTCGAGACGCCCGCGCACGCGGCGGTGGTCGCGCAGGTGCGGGACGACCTGCCGGACCTCACCGAGGTGCTCGTCCTCGACGAGGGCGCGCTCACGACGCTCGTGCAGCGCGGCGCCGACGTGACGGACGAGGAGGTCGAGCGCCGCTGGCGCGCCACGCGCGCGGCCGACCTCGCCACGGTCATCTACACGTCCGGCACCACGGGGCGGCCGAAGGGCGTCGAGCTCACGCACGGCAACTTCGTCGAGCTCACCCGCAACGGCGCCGTCGGCCTCGCGGAGGTCGTCTCCACGCCCACGTCCCGGACGCTGCTGTTCATGCCGCTCGCGCACGTGTTCGCGCGGTTCATCGAGGTGCTCTGCGTGACGTCGGGCGCCGTGCTGGGCCACACGCCCGACACGCGCAACCTCCTGCCCGACCTCGCGTCGTTCCGGCCGACGTTCGTGCTGGCGGTGCCGCGGGTGTTCGAGAAGGTCTACAACGCGGCCGAGCAGAAGGCCGGCACGGGTGCGCGCCTGCGGCTGTTCCGGTGGGCCGCGAAGGTCGCGATCGCGCACTCCCGCGCCCGCGACACGGCGGGCGGCCCGAGCGCCGCGCTCACGGCGCAGCACCGGCTCGCCGGCGCCCTCGTGCACAAGCGGCTGCGGGAGGCGCTCGGCGGACGTGCCGAGTACGCCGTGTCCGGCGGCGCGCCGCTCGGCGAGCGGCTCGGCCACTTCTACCGCGGCATCGGGGTGCACGTGCTGGAGGGCTACGGCCTCACGGAGACCTCCGCCGCGACGGCCGTCAACCGGCCCGAGCTCACGAAGATCGGCACCGTGGGTCCCGCATACCCGGGCACCGCGCTGCGCGTCGACGACGACGGCGCGATCTGGGTGCAGGGGCCGCACGTCTTCCGCGGCTACCGGAACCAGCCGGAGGCGACCGCCGAGGCGCTCGTCGACGGGTGGTTCCGCACCGGCGACCTCGGGACGCTCGACGAGGACGGCTACCTGCGGATCACGGGACGCAGCAAGGAGATCATCGTGACGGCCGGCGGCAAGAACGTCGCCCCCGCCGTGCTCGAGGACCGGCTGCGCGGCCACCCGCTCGTCAGCCAGGTCGTGGTCGTCGGCGACCAGCGGCCGTTCATCGGCGCGCTCGTCACGCTCGACGCGGAGATGCTGCCCGGATGGCTGACGACGCACGGGCTGCCGCCCATGGACGTCGTCGCGGCGTCGACGCACCCGCAGGTGCTCGAGGCCCTCGACCGGGCCGTCGACCGCGCCAACGAGGCCGTCTCGCGCGCGGAGTCGATCCGCAAGATCCGCGTGCTGACCACGGACTTCACCGAGGCGAACGGCTACCTGACGCCGTCGCTCAAGGTGAAGCGCGCGAAGGTGCTCGCCGACCTGGCGGCCGACGTGGACGCGCTGTACGTCGACACGCGGCACTGAGCCGCCCGGCGGCGCCCCGCACGCTCCGGCGGGACGCACCGACGACGACGGCGCCGGCCCGGTGAGGGCCGGCGCCGTCGTCGGGTCACGCCGTCGTCGTCAGAGGACGTTGTGCACCCGCCGGCTGTCCGCCGACTGGCTGAGCACCGACTCCCGCGGCGTCGACTCGTCGCGCCACCGCAGGATCGCGCCGACGCCGTCGACGAGCTCGACCGCGCCGTCGTCGGCGAACGTCAGGCCGGCGTCCTGCCCGACCGCCGCGCGCACGAGCGCCACGTCGGCCGGCATCTGCCGCGCCGCGTCCGTGACGCCGATCGCCGCGAGGTCGTCCTTGCTGACGGCCAGCTCCAGCGGACCGTCGCCGACCCACAGCCGGCGGTCGGCCAGCGGCCCCGGGCTGCCGGCGGCCGGCTCCCCCAGCACGAGCTCGGACACCTGACCGCGCTGCAGGACGGCCACGACGTCGGCGAGCGACGTCACCGCGTCCTCGCCGCGGCCCTGCTCCTGCCGGAACAGGTCGAGGACGGACTCCCGCCGGCGCACGCGGTGCTCGGCCAGCACGCCGTCGATGCGCTCCTGGAACGCCTCCTCGTTGACGCCCTCGGCCCGGGACCCGCCGGGGACCTCGACGAGCACCTCGCGGACCTCCTGACCGACCGCGTCCTTGAGCAGCGCGACCGCCCGGACGTCGCCGGTGAGGATCACGAGCTCCGGCTTGCGCTCGGTCACCTGGCGGTCGAGGTCGGCCGCCACCGTGTCGACGTTGCGCTCCCAGGAGTCCTGCACGCGCTGCTGCCAGCGGCGGTGCGCCCAGCCGCCGCCACCGACCTTGTGCATCTCGTCGTGGTCGCCCTCGACCGTCTCGGTGACGTCGGCGAGCAGGCCGGAGCCGTCGGTCCAGGTGTAGTCCGCACCCTGCCGGTTCACCTCGACGAGCAGGAACCGCGTCGACTCGTCGGCCGCGCGCGCCGCCGCCAGCAGGAGCGGGACCGAGCCGCAGGCCGCCGTCGACTGCGCGGGCGGCTCCGTGAGCACCCGGTCGACGAGGACCTCCTGCGCGTCCGCGACGAGCACCCGGCCGTGCGGGCCCGGCACGTGCGTCGGGCGCGCCACGAGGTCGTCGATCGCGGCGAGCACCGCCTCCGGCGACCCGTCGCGCTCGAGCTGGCGCCGCAGCGCCTTCCAGCGGGTCTGCACGTCCGCCGCCCCGGTCGCGTCGTCACGCGTGGCGTCGAGGTACACGGTCGTGAAGGGCGCCGGGCGCCCGAGCAGCGGCTTGAGCCAGTGCAGGTCCATCAGGCAGGTCTCCTCGCGTCGGCGGGGGTTCCGTCCGGGCGTCGGTGCCCCGGTTCGCCCGAACGGGTCTGACCCCTCCACCTTCCGTCACGCCCGCCGGGCCCGCCACCGCGCGGACCGGACCCGTCGCGGCGGCACGCCGTCAGGCGTGCCCCACGCTCGCGTCCTGCGCCGTCGCCTGCGTGCCGGCCTGCGCGTGGCCCTGCGCGATGGCCTCGTGGTGGCGGATGACCTCCTCGACGATGAACGCGAGGAACTTCTCCGCGAAGACCGGGTCGAGGTCGGCGTCCTGCGCGAGCGCGCGCAGACGGGCCACCTGGGCGGCCTCGCGGCCGGCGTCGGACGGCGGCAGCTCGAGCCGTGCCTTGAGCACGCCGACCTGCTGCGTCGCCTTGAAGCGCTCGGCCAGCAGGTGCACGAGGGCCGCGTCGATGTTGTCGATGCTGCTGCGCAGCCGCGCGAGCTCCGGCGGGACGGGCCCGGGCAGGTCGCTCACGCGCTCTTCTCGCGCGGCGTGCGCTTGTCCCGGCCGACCTCGCGCGGGACGAGCGTCGGGTTGACGTTGTCGAGCACGACGTCGCGGCTGATGACGACGCGGGCGACGTCGTCGCGCGACGGCACCTCGAACATCACCTGCTGGAGGACCTCCTCCATGATCGCCCGCAGACCGCGCGCACCGGTGCCGCGCAGCAGCGCCTGGTCCGCGATCGCCGCGACGGCGTCGTCCTCGAACGCGAGCTCGACGCCGTCGATCGCGAACATCCGCTGGTACTGCTTGATCAGCGCGTTGCGCGGCTCGGTGAGGATGCGCACGAGCGCCGTCTGGTCGAGCGGCGACACGGTCGTGATCACGGGGACGCGGCCGATGAACTCGGGGATGAGCCCGAACTTCAGCAGGTCCTCCGGCATGACGTCGCCGTAGACGTCCTTGTCGTCGGCCGTGTGCAGCGGTGCGCCGAACCCGATGCCCCGGCGGCCGGCGCGCGACGTGATGATCTCGTCGAGGCCCGCGAACGCGCCCGCGACGATGAACAGCACGTTCGTCGTGTCGATCTGGATGAACTCCTGGTGCGGGTGCTTGCGCCCGCCCTGCGGCGGCACCGACGCCGTCGTGCCCTCGAGGATCTTCAGCAGCGCCTGCTGCACGCCCTCGCCGGACACGTCGCGCGTGATCGACGGGTTCTCGCTCTTGCGGGCGATCTTGTCGATCTCGTCGATGTAGATGATCCCCGACTCGGCCTTCTTGACGTCGTAGTCCGCGGCCTGGATGAGCTTGAGGAGGATGTTCTCGACGTCCTCGCCGACGTAGCCCGCCTCGGTGAGGGCCGTGGCGTCGGCGATGGCGAACGGCACGTTCAGCATCTTCGCGAGCGTCTGCGCCAGGTACGTCTTGCCGCAGCCCGTGGGACCGATCAGCAGGATGTTCGACTTGGCGATCTCGACGTGCTCCTCGCCGGCGACGCGGGCGCCCTCTCCGGCCTGGATGCGCTTGTAGTGGTTGTACACCGCCACGGCGAGCGACCGCTTGGCCGGCTCCTGCCCGACGATGTACTGCTCGAGGAACTCGAAGATCTCCTTCGGCTTCGGCAGCTCGACCATGCCGACCTCGGTGGCCTCGGCGAGCTCCTCCTCGATGATCTCGTTGCACAGCTCGATGCACTCGTCGCAGATGTACACGCCCGGGCCCGCGATGAGCTTCTTGACCTGCTTCTGGGACTTGCCGCAGAAGGAGCACTTGAGGAGGTCAGCCCCGTCCCCGATCCTCGCCACGTGCGTCCCCTTCCTCGTGTGGCCCCGCCGCGCGGCGGGAGCCGTTGCTCGTTGCGCACCCGCCCCGGGGGCCACGTTCCCCCATTGCACACCACGGGGGGCCTCGTGTCAGCCGAACGGGTCGTGCGCGTCGCGGCGTGTCCCCTGCGACACGCTCGCGTGGCACCGCCGGTCACCCGGTCGGCGCCGTCGTGGCGGACGCACGTCCGGCCCCGACGCGGACGTCGGGGCCGGACGTGCGGGCGTCACTCGGCGGGCTGCACCACCGTGGGCTGCACGCCCTTGCGGCTGGCGAGCACCTGGTCGACGATGCCGTACTCCTTGGCCTGGGCGGCCGTGAGGATCTTGTCGCGCTCGATGTCGATGCGCACCTGCTCGATGTCACGTCCGGTGTGGTGCGCGAGCGCCTGCTCGAGCCACTCGCGGATGCGGATGAGCTCGTTCGCGTGGATCTCGATGTCGGACGCCTGCGCGTAGCCGCCGCCCTCCATCGCGGGCTGGTGGATCAGCACGCGCGCGTTCGGGAGGGCCAGGCGCTTGCCCGGCGAGCCCGCCGCCAGCAGCACCGCCGCGGCCGAGGCCGCCTGCCCGAGGCAGACGGTCTGGATGTGCGGCTTGATGTACTGCATCGTGTCGTAGATCGCCGTCAGCGCGGTGAACGAGCCGCCGGGCGAGTTGATGTACAGCGTGATGTCGCGGTCCGGGTCGGTCGACTCCAGGACCAGCAGCTGCGCCATGACGTCGTCCGCCGACGCGTCGTCCACCTGCACGCCGAGGAAGATGATGCGGTCCTCGAACAGCTTGGTGTACGGGTCCTGGCGCTTGAAGCCGTAGGCCGTGCGCTCCTCGAACTGCGGCAGCACGTAGCGGCCGCTCGGGGAGGCCGGGGCCAGGCCGCCGGCCAGGCGCCCGGCGCGGGCGATGAACTGGGACTCCATGCTCACGAAGGTTCTCCTCGCTGGTTCTCTGCGCGTCGCCGGGCCGTCAGGCCGAGGCCCCGTTGGTGCCGTCGGGGTCCGTGCCGCCGCCGCCCGTGACGGAGCCGGCGCTGGTGACCACGTGGTCGATGAAGCCGTACTCCAGCGCCTCCGGCGCCGTGAACCAGCGGTCACGGTCCGAGTCGGCGTTGATCTGGTCGACGCTCTTGCCGGTCTGCTCGGCGATCAGCTCGGCCAGCACCTTCTTCATGTGCAGGATCAGCTGCGCGTTGATGCGCACGTCGGTGGCCGTGCCGCCGATGCCGCCGGACGGCTGGTGCATCATCACGCGGGCGTGCGGGGTCGCGTAGCGCTTGCCCTTGGCGCCCGAGGAGAGCAGGAACTGCCCCATCGAGGCGGCCATGCCCATCGCGATCGTCGCGACGTCCGGCTTGATGTACTGCATCGTGTCGTAGATCGCCATGCCGGCCGTGATCGACCCGCCCGGCGAGTTGATGTAGAGCCAGATGTCCTTCTCGGGGTCCTCCGCGGCCAGCAGCATCATCTGCGCGCAGATGGCGTTGGCGTTCTCGTCGCGGACCTCGGACCCGAGCCAGATGATCCGCTCGCGGAGCAGACGGTTGTAGATGCTGTCGTTGAGGCCGAGTCCGGCGGACTCCGCCCGGGCGATTGCCGGGACCTGCTCGTTCACGAAGGCTCCTTCGTCTGGCTGCGTCGTGCGGCGGGCCGGGATGCTCGTGCACCTCACCGGCCGTGCGTTGCAGCGACCCTAACGCCCGGACCAGCCGCGACACGTCCCGCCGCCGCGTCGTTTCGCTGTCGGCGCAGCGGCGTCACGGGGATGCCCACCGGGCCGGTCGCCGGGTCGGTCGCCGGGTCGGTCACGGTGTCGGTCGCGCGGTCCGCCGCCGGGACGCACGACGGCCCCGCGACGTGGCGTCGCGGGGCCGTCGGTGCTGCGGGTCGTGCTCAGGCCTTGGCGTCGTCCTGCTCGCCGGCCTCGTCGGCCACCGGCTGCGCCTGCGCGTCCTCGGCGGCGCCCGCCTCGGCCTCGGCCTGCTCGATCGCGGCGTCGTCCTCGTCCGACCCGACGAACTCCGACAGGTCGACCGTGGCGCCGGACTGCTCCGTCACCGTGATGCGGCGCAGCGCGACCGCGAGGGCCTTGGAGCGCGCGACCTCGGCGACCATGGCCGGGATCTGGCCCTGCTCGTCGAGCGTGCGGATGAACGTGTTCGGGTCCATGCCGTACTGGCGCGACGCGTTGACGAGGTAGTCGATGAGCTCGCCCTGGCCGACCTTGACCTCGAGCTGCTCGGCGAGCGTGTCCAGCAGGATCTGGTTGCGCAGCGCGGTCTGCGCCTGCTCCGTCACCTCGGCGCGGTGCTCGTCGTCCTCGAGGCGTCCCTCGCCCTCGAGGTGGCGGTGCACCTCGGCCTCGACGACGCCCGACGGCACGGGGATCTCGACGGCCTCGACCAGCTGCTCGAGCAGCAGGTCACGGGCCTGCACGGCCTGGTTGGACGCCTTGATGCGGGCGGCCTGCTCGCGCAGGTCGGCCGTCAGCTCCTCGAGGGTGTCGAACTCGCTCGCGAGCTGCGCGAACTCGTCGTCGGCCTCGGGCAGCTGGCGCTCCTTGACCGCGGTCGCCGTGACGGAGACCTGCGCCTGCTCGCCCGCGCGCTCGCCGCCGGCCAGCGCCGTCTCGAACGTCGTGGACTCGCCGGCCGACAGGCCGGTCAGGGCCTCGTCGAGGCCCTCGAGCATGTTGCCCGAGCCGATCTGGTAGCTCACGCCGGAGACCTGGTCTACCTGCTCGTCGCCGATCGTGGCAGTCAGGTCGAGGACGACGTAGTCGCCCTCCTGCGCCGGGCGGTCGACGCCGACGAGCGAGCCGAAGCGCTCGCGCAGCGCGTCGAGGCGGCCCTGGACGTCCTCCTCGTCGACGGCGACGTCGTCCACCTGGACGGCGAGGCCGTCGAGCGCGGGCAGCGTGATCTCGGGGCGCACCTCGACCTCGGCGGTGAAGTGCAGCTCGCCCTCCTCGCCCTGCGGCGCGGCGGTCAGGCCGGGGACCTTCGTGACCTGCACGTCGGGCTGGCCCAGCGGGCGCAGCGCGTTCTCGCGGACGGCCTCGGCGTAGAAGCCGGACAGGCCCTCGTTGATGGCGTGCTCCAGCACGGCGGGACGGCCCACGCGCTGGTCGATGATGCGCGGCGGCACCTTGCCCTTGCGGAAGCCCGGCACCGTCACCTGCTCCGCGATGTGCTTGTACGCGTGGTCGATGCTCGGCTTGAGCTCGTCGTACGTCACCTCGACGGTCAGCTTGACCTTGGTCGGCTCCAGGGTCTCGACGGCGCTCTTCACTTCGATGGTCTCCCACTGGTCATGGCCATGCGCCGGCGGGTCCGACGGGCTGGCACGGTCTCGCGCCGGATGGGCGCGCGGTTCGGGCGCTGGTGTCACGGGCGGCTGCGCACCCGGCTCGATCAGCCGGCACCGGCGCACACGCGACCCTCGATGCTACGTCACGGCGCGGACCCGTCCCAAAGCAGCGGCCCCGCGGGAGCGGCCGTGGCCGTCCCCGGCGGGACGCCTCTCCCCGGTCGGGATGGCGGGATTCGAACCCGCGACCTTCCGCTCCCAAAGCGGACGCGCTACCAACCTGCGCCACATCCCGTCGGGCGCACGTCCGTCCGCCCGACGGCGGCGGGAGCCGCGTCGGCGCGCCGGGGCGTGCGCGTCGCGCCCGGCCGCACCCGCTACCCTGGGTGCCGCGGTCCGAGGGCCGCCGGTCCCCGTCACGCGAGTGGCGCGGGCACGGCGACGCGGCGGACCTGCGCGGACGTAGCTCAATGGTAGAGCCCCAGTCTTCCAAACTGGCTACGCGGGTTCGATTCCCGTCGTCCGCTCCCCCGTGCCGGCAGCACCCCACGCAGCGCCTCCGGCACCGTCCCGCGCACCGCCCTCCGCCGGCGCGAGCGCGCGCACGACCTCGTGCGCCGCCCGCCCGCCCGCGGCGACGGCCCCGTCCATGAAGCCCGCGAGCCGGGTCGCGGTCTCCGTGCCGGCCCAGTGCACGGTGCCGACCGGCTCGGTCAGGGCCCGGTGGAGCGGCGCGACCGCCCCGGGGCCGGGTGCGGCGGTGGGTCCGCCGCCGAGCCAGTCCTCCTCCGCCCACCGCTGGTCGACGTACCCGAGCGGCTCGAGCGCGCGGCGGCCGAACAGATCCGCGAGGGAGCGCAGCACGCCCGACCGCCGCTCGGCCGGTCCCGCGCCCTCCCACGCCCGCGCCGCGGGTCCGCCGACGAAGCACAGCAGCACGCCGCGGGACCCGTCGAGCGGGCCGGCGTCGAACGTGATGAACACCGGCCCGTCGTCGCCGACCGTCATGCCGCTCAGCCCCGCGTCACGCCAGAACGGCCTGTCGTAGACGGCGTACGCCTTCGACAGGACGCCCGGCGCCCACCGCTGCGCGAGCCGCCGGTGCACCGCGGGGAGCGGCGGCTCGAACCGGATGCGTCGGCGCAGCCCCGGCGGGACGGCGACGACGACCCGACGCGCGCGCGTGGGTCCGTCGTCCGTGCGGACGGTGACGGCGTCGTCACCGTGGTCGACCCGCAGCACCGGCGCGCCGAGCACGACCGCGCCGGGCCCCAGGTCGCGCGCGACCCGGACGGCGACCTCCTGCGCGCCCTCGACGAAGTGCTGCTCCTGCGCCCCTCCGTGCGTGTCGAGCATCGCGTCGAGCCCGCCCGCCTGGGCGACGTAGTGCAGCACGTGCAGCACGGAGATCTCGGCGGGCTCGCAGCCCCAGGACGTGCGCGCGACCACCGCCATGAGGTCGCGGGTCGCGCGCGTGGCGTGCCGGTCGCGCAGCCAGCCGTCCAGGGTCGAGGCGTCGAGGCGGGCGGCGTCACGCGCGTCGCCGGGCCGGCCGAGCGGCACGGCCCGGCTCGCCCGGCCGAACGCCGCCCGCACGCGCGCGAGGTCGGCGAGGGCCGCGGGGCCGACGGGCGGGATCGTGGCGCGGTAGCGCCGGACGCCGCCGCGCCACCGCAGCAGGTTGTCGCCCGCCTCGTACGTCGGGCGGCGGCGGACGCCCACCGCGTCGGCGAGCGCCGTGACGTGCTCGTGGTCCGGCCCGACGAACGTGCCGCCGAGGTCGACGTGCGCGCCCGCGACGGTCGTCGAGAGCACCCGGCCACCGACCCGGTCGAGGGCCTCGAGCACGCGCACGGTGACGCCGTGGCCCTGCAGCACGCGCGCGGCCGTCAGGCCCGACAGGCCCGCGCCCACCACCACGACGTCCACGTCGACGGTCCCGGCCACGCTCGCCCCCTCGCGACGGCGTCCGACGGCGGCCCCGGGTCCCACGACGGGCCCCGGTTCCCCGGCACCCGAGTCTCCCACCGGCGGGGCGGGAGGGACAGGACCGCGGGCAGGCAGCCGGGCCCCTCGCCGGTCGGGCGGCGGCTACGCCCGGCGGCCGCCCGGGTGGACTTCCGCACCCGGGCCGGGCGTGGTGGGGTGGACGCCCGTGACGACGACGTTCCTCCTCCCCGGCGACCGCGTGCTCCTGACCGGCGACTCGATCACCGACTGGGGGCGCGACCGCGCGGACCCGGCCAGCCTGGGCCACGGGTACGCGGGCATCGTCGCGGCGCTGGCCGGCGCGCGGCTGCCGGAGCACGACCTGACCTTCCTCAACCGGGGCGTCGGCGGGGACACCGCGCGGATGCTCCGCGACCGGTGGGACGTCGACGGCCTTGCGCTCGAGCCGACGGTCGTGTCGGTGCTGGTCGGCGTCAACGACACGTGGCGCCGGTTCACCGAGGGCACGGTCACCACCGCCGACGAGTACGAGGAGCACCTGCGCGCCGTCCTCGCCTCCGCCCGCGAGCGGCTCGACGCGCGACTGGTCCTCGTCGAGCCGTTCGTCGTGCCCGTGACGCCGCAGCAGCACCTGTGGCGGCCGGACCTCGACCCGCGCATCGCGGTCGTGCGCCGGCTCGCCGCCGAGCTGCGCGCCGTGCTCGTGCCCGCCGACGGGCTGCTCGCGGCCGCCGCGGTGCGCACGTCGCCCGCGCGGTGGGCGTACGACGGCGTGCACCCGACGCCCGCAGGGCACGGCCTGCTCGCCGAGGCGTGGCTGCGCGCGGTCGGCGCCGGACCGCAGGCGTCCTGACGGGCGACGCTCCGCGGACGACCTTTGCGGGCACGTCGTGCGCCCGCTACGGTCGCCCCGGACCGGCGTGCACGTGCGCCGGCGTCCACGGACGACACCGGGACGGGTGCGCTGCACCGGTCCCCACCCCGACGAGGAGAGCGATGAGCGCGCACCACGCCGCTGCCGCCCCCGTCGTGCGCGCCCTCGCGGCGTGTTGTCGCTGTCGGTAGAGCGCTGGCTGCTCGCGCGCCGACCGGGCGCGCACCGCACCCGCACCACCGCGCGCCAGCGCTCGCCCCGGCAGGCCGTCGTCCGGCACCCGGACCGTTCCTCCCGCACCATGGGACCGACCGGCGCGCGGCCTGCACCCCCGCACCCGCGTCGCGGCGACCCCGCGACCCGCAGCCCGCACCGTCCCCCACTGCCGCCCGCGGCGGCACCGACCGAAGAGGAACCATGGCACGCATCTACGAGGACGCGACCGCGCTCGTCGGCAACACCCCGCTGGTCCGCATCAACAAGCTCACCGAGGGTGCCGGCGCGACCGTCGTCGGCAAGCTCGAGTTCTACAACCCGGCCAACTCCGTCAAGGACCGCATCGGCGTCGCGATCATCGACGCGGCCGAGAAGTCGGGCGACCTGAAGCCGGGCGGCACGATCGTCGAGGCCACCTCCGGCAACACGGGCATCGCGCTCGCGTTCGTCGGTGCGGCGCGCGGCTACGACGTCGTGCTGACGATGCCGGAGACGATGTCGAAGGAGCGCCGCGCGCTGCTGCGCGCGTTCGGCGCCGAGCTCATCCTCACGCCGGGCTCCGAGGGCATGAAGGGCGCCGTCAACCGCGCGAACGAGATCGTCGCGGAGCGCCCCGGCGCGATCCTCGCGCGGCAGTTCGCGAACGACGCGAACCCCGAGGTGCACCGCCGCACGACGGCCGAGGAGATCTGGGCCGACACGGACGGCGAGGTCGACATCCTCGTCGCCGGCATCGGCACGGGCGGCACCATCACCGGCGTCGGGCAGGTGCTCAAGGAGCGCAAGCCGGGCGTGCAGGTCGTGGGCGTCGAGCCGGCCGAGTCGCCGATCCTCAACGGCGGCGCCCCCGGCCCGCACAAGATCCAGGGCATCGGCGCGAACTTCGTGCCCGACATCCTCGACACGTCCGTGTACGACGAGATCGTCGACGTCGACGCCGAGACGGCCGTCGCGTGGGCGCGCCGCGCCGCGCGCGAGGAGGGCCTGCTCGTCGGCATCTCGTCCGGCGCGGCGCTGTACGCGGCCGCCGAGCTGGCCAAGCGCCCGGAGAACGCCGGCAAGCTGATCGTCACGATCATCCCGTCGTTCGGCGAGCGCTACCTCACGTCGGTGCTGTACGCCGACCTGCTCGACTGACACCGCCGCCCGGCCGCCGTCGCACGACGGCGGCCGGGCGTCGTCATCCCGCGCCCCCACGCGAACCCCGGCGACGGAGCACCCATGCGACACCTGACCGACTTCCTGCGCGTGCTGCGCGACGACCTCGACGCGGCGCACGGCCACGACCCCGCGGCCCGGTCGCGCCTGGAGGTCGCGCTGGGCTACCCGGGCGTGCACGCGATCTGGGTGTACCGGCTGGCGCACCGCATGTGGCAGGTCGTGCCCCTGCGCCTGCCGGCGCGGCTGCTCTCGCAGGCGGCGCGCGCGCTGACCGGCGTCGAGATCCATCCCGGCGCGCGCATCGGGGCGCGCCTGTTCATCGACCACGGCATGGGCGTGGTCGTCGGGGAGACCGCGGAGGTCGGGGACGACGTCGTCCTCTTCCACGGGTCCACGCTCGGCGGCAAGACGATGAAGCGGGGCAAGCGGCACCCCACCCTGGGCGACCGCGTGGTGGTGGGCGCCGGCGCGAAGGTGCTCGGCCCCGTCTGGGTCGGCGACGGCGCGCAGGTCGGCGCCAACGCGGTCGTCATCACGGACGTCCCCGCGGGGGCGATCGCCGTCGGCGTGCCGGCACAGGTGCGCCGACGCCCGGCGTCGGCACCGTTCGACGCCGAGGTCGACGACCCCGCCATCTACATCTGACCGCCTGCGAGGCCGCGCACGCCGGCGAGGTCGCGGGTTCCCTACGAGGTCGCGGGTTCGAGCCCGCGACCTCGCGCGGTTCCCGCGACCTCGCGGGATCGCTGCGAGGTCATGCGTGCGTCGCGGAGTCGCGCGTCCCCGGTGAGGGCACGCGCTCCTGCAGGTCACGCGTCCCCGCCAGGTCACGCGTCCCCAGTGAGCTCACGGGTCCCCGCCAGGTCACGCGTCCCCGGTGAGGTCATGCGTTCCTGCCGGGTCACCAGTTCCCCGCCGTGTCGCGTGGCCTCAGCGAGGTCGTGGGTTCCTGCGAAGTCGCGGATCTCTGACGAGCTCGCGGGTCCGAACACGCGAACTCGCGCGGTTCCCGCGACCTCGCGCCCGGGCCCGTGGCGCGTCACGCCGTCAGCAGCGGACGTCGACGGACCACCGGACGCAGGGCCGGGGCGGCGCTGACGACTCGCGCGACGAGCTCCTCGGGCCGCGCGCAGTCGTCGGCCGTCACGCGCAGCACCGTCCAGCCGGCCTCGACGAGCGCGTCGTGCCGCTGCTTCTCGCGGTAGAGGTCCTCGGGCGTCGCGTACTTGCCGCGGCCGTCGTACTCCAGCAGCAGACGCGCACCCGGCCAGCCGAGGTCGGCCCAGACTTGTCCGCGTCGGGTCTCGACCGGCAGCTGCGTGGTGGGAGCCGGCGTCCCGCCGCCAGCAGGACCGCGCGCAGCCACGTCTCCCCGGCGGACTCCGCGCCGCCGTCCGCGAGCGCGAGCACCTCGCGCGCCCGTCGGGCCCCCGCCGCCCGTCGCACCGCCGCAGCGCGGCCGCCAGCTCCTCCGGCGAGCACCCGGCACGCAGCGCGGCGTCCGCGACCACGAGCGCCGGCAGGCCGGCCAGTGCGCGGGCGCAGTCGACGGCGGTCCGCGCGAGCGTGGTGACGGGCAGACCGTGCACCACGGTGCGCTCGTCGGCGTCCAGCTGCGCGGTGTGCCGGACGACGGTCGCGTCGTGCTCGCCGCAGCCGCGGTGCCGCTGGAGCAGATGGGTCCGCAGCGGCGGCCGCCACGTGGGCAGCCCCCACAGCAGCGCCGCCGACTCGTGGCTGAAGCAGTGCTCCTGCGCGACGCGGTCGTGCACCGCGCGGACGCGTCCGAGCGCGAGCGCGCGCGGGTCCGCGGCGACGTCGGCCACGAGGTACGCGCCTCTCCCCACGCGGACCCACCGACCGGACGCAACGGCGAGCCGGACGGCACCGGGCGCGTGGTCGCGGGCCATGATCAGCGGCGGCGGCGTGGGCGGGACGGGACGACGGATCGAGGGGCGGCTGGACATCCCGGCAGCCTGCGCGGCGCACCCCTCCACGGTGCTGGATCGCGCCCGTGCTGGGGACGGCCCACGCCGGACACGGGGCTGTGGTCGTCCGGCGGCGAGGGCCACGCCCACCGCGCCCGATCGCGGGCAGCGTGTGACCACGGAAGCACGGGAGTCGCGAGACCGCGCCGACTCGCGGGGTCGGTGCAACGCGGCGGGAGGCCCTCGCGGCCGCGAGCATTCGGCGAGGTCGCGAGGACCGTGCGAGGTCGCAGGCATCATGCGACGTGGCGAAGACCGTGCGAGGTCGCAGGCATCCTGCGCGGTCGCGGCATTCCGCGAGGTCGCGGGCGCCGTATGAGGTCGCGGGCAGGGTACGAGGTCGCGGGACCTTGCGAGGTCGCGGGGATCCTGCCAGGTCGCGGCGGTCGTGCGAGGTCGCGGGCTGGAGGCCGCGACCTCGACGGGGACCCGCGACCTGGTGGTGCGAGCCGTGGCGAGACGGCCAGTTGTTATACATGTTGTGTAACTAGTAGGGTGGGCACGTGCTCTTCCGCATCGACACCTCCTCCGGCGACCCGCTGTACGCCCAGCTCGCCGCGCAGGTCCGCTCCGGCGTCGCCCGGGGTGAGCTGCGCGCCGGGGAGCGGCTCCCCTCCGCCCGTGAGCTGGCGGCCTCGCTCGACGTCAACCTGCACACCGTGCTGCACGCCTACCAGGACCTGCGCGACGAGGGCGTGATCGAGCTGCACCGCGGACGCGGTGCCGTCGTCGCGGCCCGCGCGGGCACCGACCTCACCGACCTGCACACCGCCGTCGAACGCGTCGCGCAGGTCGCCCGCCGGCTCGGCGTCGCGCCGGAGACCGTCACGACCCTCGTCAAGGAGGCCCTGCGATGACCGCACCCCGCACCCCCGCGCCCGACCGCCACCGCCTCGCCACGGTGCTGCTCTGCGGCGTCGTGCCGCTCGCCGTGGTCGGCACCTCGACGGCCGTCGCCCTGTCGTGGGCCCCGGAGCTGCCGGACCCGGTCGCGATCCACTGGGGCCCGTCCGGCGTCGACGGCTACGGCTCGCTCCCGGGGATCGTGCTCGGGACCGCCGCGATCGCGCTCGGCGTCGCCGCCGCGGCGCTGGTCCTCGCGCTCGTCGTCGGCCGGCAGGCCTCGGTCCGGCGCATGTCGGCAGGGCTCGCGACGGGTCTGGCCGTCGGGCTGTCGGCGCTGGTCCTCGGCGTGCTGCACGCGCAGCGCGGCCTCGCGGACGCCGGCGCGGTCGGCGACGTGGGCGGCGCCGTCGGGCTCATGATCGCCGGCGGGCTCGTCGCCGGCGCGCTCGCCGCCTGGGTCACCCCGGGCGACCGGCCGCGGCCGGCCGAGGCGCCCGTCGCCGTCGACGCCCCGCGCGTCGCGCTGGCCGAGCACGAGCGCGCCGCGTGGGCACGGACCGCGTCGGGGCGCCCCGGCCTGGTCATCGGCGGCGCCGCCACCGCCCTCGTCGCGGTCCTCGCCGTGGCGCTGCACCTGCCCGCGCTGTGGCTGCTGGTCGTCGCCCTGGTGGCGCTGCTCGGCTCCATGACGGTCTTCCGCGTGCGGGTCGACGCCACGGGTCTCACGGCCCGGTCGGCGCTCGGCTGGCCGACGCTGCGCGTCCCGCTCGACGAGGTCGAGGAGGCGCGCGCCACCACCGTGGACCCGCTCGCCGAGTTCGGCGGCTGGGGCTACCGGGTGGGGGTCGGCGGGCGCGTGGGCGTCGTGCTGCGCCGCGGTGAGGCCCTCGAGGTGCGGCGCACCGGCGAGCGGGTGACCGTCGTCACCGTGGACGACGCCGCGACGGCGGCCGCGCTGCTCAACACGCTGGCGGACCGCTCACGACGGGCTACCCGCGGGTAACGTGGCCGCTCGTGCGCGACCGGACGGTCGCGCACGCACCGGCCGACGGGCCGGGCGTCGACGGCGACGGAGGAGCACGGATGCGACTCGGCTACCACACCGGCTACTGGTCCGCGGGGCCGCCGCCCGGTGCGCAGGAGGCCGTGCGCGCCGCCGACGAGCTCGGCCTCGACTCGGTGTGGACCGCCGAGGCGTACGGGTCGGACGCCCTCACCCCGCTGGCCTGGTGGGGCGCGGGCACGCGCCGCGTCCGTCTCGGCACGGCCATCGCACAGATCTCCGCCCGGACGCCGACGGCCGCCGCGATGGCCGCGCTCACGCTCGACCACCTGAGCGGCGGGCGCTTCGTGCTCGGCCTGGGCGCCTCCGGGCCGCAGGTCGTCGAGGGCTGGTACGGGCAGCCGTACCCCCGGCCGCTCGCGCGCACGCGCGAGTACGTCGCGGTCGTCCGCCAGGTCCTCGCGCGCGAGGCTCCCGTGCGCCTCGACGGGGACTTCTACCGCCTGCCGCTGCCCGCCGACGAGGGCGCGGGCCTCGGCAAGGCGCTGCGGTCGACCGTGCACCCGCTGCGCGCCGACCTGCCGATCCACCTCGCCGCCGAGGGACCGAGGAACGTGTCGCTCGCGGCGGAGGTCGCGGACGGCTGGCTGCCGCTGTTCTACTCCCCGCGCATGGACGCCGAGTACCGGACCCGGCTCGCCGACGGCTTCGCCCGGCGCGACGGCCGGCTGCGACCGGCGGAGCAGTTCGAGGTCGTCGCGACCGTGCCGGTCGTGCTCGCCGGGTCCGTCGAGGAGGCGGCCGACGCGGTGCGCCCGTTCGTCGCGCTGTACGCGGGCGGCATGGGCGCCAAGGGCGCGAACTTCCACCGCGACGTGCTCGACCGGCTCGGCTACGGCGAGGCGTGCGACGAGGTGCAGGCGCACTTCCTCGCGGGCGACCGGGCACGCGCGGCGGCGGCCGTGCCGACCGAGCTCGTGCAGGACGTGGCCCTGGTGGGCACCGAGGCCGACGTGCGCGCGCAGCTGCCGGCGTGGCGGTCGACCGCGGTGACGACCGTGCTCGCGCAGGCGGACCCGCGCACGCTGCCGCGCATCGCGGCGCTGCTCGCCGCCGACGCGACCGGGGGCGCGGCGACGGACCGACCGGTCGGCGACCGCACGGCCGACGGCGCGACCGGCGGCCCGCAGGCCTGAGCGC
>NZ_JBFTEP010000006.1:0-54128 GCF_047229365.1 Cellulomonas pasadenensis
AGTGCCGATCACGACTGCGAACGACCCGGTCGCGGGGGTGTGCAGCAGCGCGAAGGGGCGCCCGTAGGAGTCGCGGTGCTCGCTCAGCCGCGTCGGCGCCGCGATCCCCGGCAGCTGGAAGGTCCCCCACAAAGCACGCCCCAACGGCCCGGAGCGGTACACGTTCGTGCCGCGCGAACGTGCCGACCACCACGCGGCGCGCGCGCCGGCGCGGCTGATGACGTTCTTGCCGTGCGAGTCCTTCGTCAGGACCGCCAACATGGCAACGGCAAGCGCGGCCGCGAGGACCACGGCCTCGAGCAGCCCGGCGATCATCACCGTGACCACCACGGCGATCAGCCCACCGAGCAGCGCCACGGTCCCGATCGAGCCGAGGCCGAAGATGCCCGGCGACGTCGGGCGCCGCCAATTCCCGTAGGTCCGCGCGCCCCTGGTGCTCACGTCAACGGCTGCCATCCGGACCGCCCCCTTCCCCTGTGGATTCGTGCCCGAGGCGGCGCGCAGTCCCGGCTGCCGCCTGCCCGGCCTTCGTGCCCGCGTCGAGCGCAGCACCGGCCGCCAGACCAACCGGTCCGGCTGCCGCGCCAGCGGCCGCGCCACTGGCCGTCACACCTGCACCGCCGGCGGCGGCACCTGCGCCCGAAGCCGCGGCGGCGCCGGTGCCGCGTGCGGCCGGGACACTGCCGGTCCGCTGTGCAGCGGCGCCCGGGTTGTGTGGCGCACCGTTCTGCGACCCCGCGGGTGCCGGGTTACCGCCGGCGGCGTGGTTCCCGGACGGCCCTGCTCCCCCGGCCGGGCCCTGCGCGCCGGAACTGCCAGCAGACGACGCAGAGCTACCGGCACCCGTGCCCAGGCGCCCGACCGAGGCCGCACCAGAGGGCAGCGCGGCGGCCGTCCCGGCCGCGAGGGCCGCTCCCCCGCCGCCGACGGCCATCGCACCGACCATCGGCGTCACGAAACGCATCAGCGCCGGCATCGCGAACAGCGCGATGACCATGAGCATCAGACCGGTCAGTACCGCCAGCAAGCCCGTGCCGTCGTCGCTAAACACGTCCGTGCCGGACAGCTGGAACGCCGCGGCGTAGACGATCGCGGCCGCGGGCTTGTAGAGGATGAACGCCACCAGCCACGCGATGCACTTCTTAAACCAGGTCCGGCCCATCTCGGTGTTCGTGAACGACGCCGACAGCGGCAGGATCCCGGTCAGGATCACCAGCATCCCGCCGCGGGCGACCATCAGCACGATCTGGAACGCCGAGGCCAGGATCGCGATCAGGCCCAGGATGATGATGAGCAGCGCCCCCAGGCCGCCGGCCGCGGGGTTCGTCGTCAGCGCCAGCAGGGCAAGCATGTTCTCCCCGAAGCACGTCGACCCCGGCGCGGTGACGTCGCAGCCGAGCGAGCCGTTGATGAGCCAGACGGAGAACGAGTCCGCGGCCGCGACGAGCAGCCCGACGATCGTCACGCCGGCCCCGGCGACCACGACGAGGGTGAGCAGGCTGCGCACCGTGTCGCGGCCCGGCTCGGCCCGCTGCTCCCACACCATCCGGGCGCCGCCGATGATCACCGACACGACCGCGGCCGCGCCCATGTACCACCACAGGCCGGACTGCAGGAACAGCACTGCGCCGCCGGCGCCGCGCGGCCGCGCCGGCATCAGCCCCGAGACCAGCGCGCCTGCCCCGGAGATGAGAACGACTGCGGCCAGGACGAGCCCGAGCTTCCCGACCGCGGCCACGCCCTCACCGGTGCGCATCCGCGTCGCGATGAGCCCACCCAGCATGAACAGCGACAGCACCGCCACGGCGAGGCTGATCCACGTGACGTAAGCGAGAACCGTGGTGATGTTCCCCGAGTCCGGAGCCGCGCTTCCGGCGGTGATCGCCGACGAGCCGCCGCCGCCGGTGAGGTTCGGCGTGCCGATGTTGACCCAAATCGTGCCCAGCGATGCGACCGACTTCCCGTAAGCCTCCAGGACAGCCGTGGCCATGTTCTCGATCGCGTCACCGATCGCGCTTGTAGCGAGCTGCTCCGCCTTGCACGTGAAATCGAGCACCCCGCAGTTCTCTGCCACCACCACCGGGGGCTCACTCCCCCCAGGTGATGTAGCCCGCGAGGTCCGGGATGGTGGCCATGTCGAGCGGCGCCGGCACGTCGGCGCTGATCTTCCAGTCGCCGACCTGCCAAACCAGCTCGTACACCCCAGAGAGAGTCACGTTCTGGCCCGACGCTGACCCGACAACCCCGAGGTCGATGCGCGCCGAGTCACCGTCGTAGTCCAGGACTCGGAAGCCGGCGACACGCAGGCGAGTGCCGTCAGACGAGCCAGCGCCGACGTCGGTGAGTAACTGCTCGCGGTAGGGACCCTCTGCGAGAGCGCGCTGAGCCCACGTCGAAGACGTCGCCGGGTCTGAGCCTTGAGCGATGGCGTTCGCCGCCATGAAAAGGGCGCCCGCGGGTGACCGCTGGAAGCAGTAGCGCGCTCCGTCTGCCGTCTCGCCCGGCCCGTAGAGCTCTGACGTCGGATAGCCGATCGTGCCTTGGTACTCCCACACAGCTTCGGGTGCCGTCGTGATGGTTCCCGACAGCTCCTCACCGGCCAGCCCGCACACGCTGGCGCCGCCCGCCGCCTGCGTGGCGCTGGTGGTGGCGGCGGCGCTGGTGGTGGTGGGCGCGGTGGTGGGTGTGGCCGCGGTGTCGTCGGCGCGGGTGGCGTTCACGATCGCGATGACGACGCCGAGCACCACGATGAGCGCGATGACGAGCGCCGCAGCAATGAAGCCGCGTCGGGTGAACGGGTTCTGGGCATCGTCTTCGGTTGCCATGGCGCGGGTCCGGTCAGGCGAGGAAGCCGACGAGTGCTGCGCCGGCGGAGATGACGATGACGCCGCCGAGGGCCATGCCGATCTTGCCGACGTGCTCGCCGCCCTCGCCGCGTCGGGACTGGATCGCCATGAGGGCGCCGGCGGCGAACAGGCCGAGGACGCACACGGCCAGGGCGACCCACTTGGCCCACCCCATGACGGTGGTGAACCCCTCGGTGCCCGGGGGCTGGATCGGGTCGGGGTCCGGCACCGCCGCGGGGAACGCGGCGAGGACGTCAACTGTGGCGCCGAGGGCGCTGTGCAGCAGGCTCATCGGGAAGGAGTCCTTTCAGTTGGCGGTGCCGTCGGCACCTGGTCGCAGAAGCGCGCTGAGCTCGTCGACGAGGCGCCGCACCTCGCGGGGGGCTGCTGTGAGAGCAGGCGGCTCCCCCAGGCGCCAGGCTTCGATCCAGGGAAGCGTCCACGTGCGGGCGAAGCCGCCGGCGACGACCTGCGCGAACTCGCGCAGGGGACGCGGGAGGCGCCCGGGGGCGTCGGCGATGAGGACCAGGCCGAGCACCTGCACGTGCGGGACCAGGCCGGCGGCCCATTGGGTCGCGGAGGTCTGCGCCGCCCGTAACCCGCTCATGCTCGAGCGGGCGGTGACCACGACGCGTGCGGGTGCGGCGCCGGGGGTCCGAGGCCAACCGTGGCCAGCGGCCGGCCATCCCGGGATGAGCGCAGCCAGCGAGGTCTCCCCCGCCCCACCGTGCGCGCCTAGCCACCACAGGTCGGCGTCCTGCCGCTGGTCGATGGTCGGGAGCAGGGCCGCACGGTCCGGTGCGGGCACGCCGCGTTGCGGGGCCGAGGGCCCGGTCGGTCGCGCTGTCGGTGCGCCCGTGTACGCAGGTGCGCTCGGCTGCGGTGCCACGGGCCGAGACAGCCACGGGTTGTCGGCGTCGGTCACGCCACACTCCCTCGATAGTGTCCGCACAGTCCGTTTTACCCCGATCGTAGCGATGCGGTATGACTGTGGCAAGAGAGGGCGCGACAGCGTGACAGACGGCGATACCTACCAACAGCGCCTAATAGCGGCTATCTTCGCTTCGTGTGGAGTCGTCGTCGGGTGCTCCGCGTGAGCGACGGGTTGGATGCCCTGTTCGAGGGATACGGGCCGACGCTGACCGCACCCGAGGTCGCCGAGCTGCTCGGCATGACGAAGCAGGGTGTCTACAACTGGCTGCGTGAGGGCGTGATCCCGGGCTACAAACTCGGCAGCACGTGGTTCGTCCTGCGTGAGGAGTTGAAGCAGGCCATGCGCCAGGGGGCCAACGTGCCCCGTGGTCGTCCGGCTGAGCCGGATACGGCTGAAGAAGGCGGTCAGGAAGGGGACTGACGTGCAGAGGCGGGCGATAGGGGCAGGCATCGCCGCAGTGCTGACCGTGGTCCTGTGCGCGTGCGCCCGGCCGGGCGAGACCTCTCCCACCTCCGTGCCCATCCCCCGGCCGGCGTCGAGCTCGACACCGCTAGACATCGGGCAGTTCACGCCCGCACCGTCGGGCGCCATCGACGAAGACACGGGCGAGACGATCACGCCCGCACCCGTAGCGGTCTGGGACGAGGCCTCACGGGCCGGCGCCGTCGCGGCCGCCAAGCACGCGATGAGCGCCTTCGCGCGCCCAGGGCTGGCGTACGAGACGTGGTGGGCCGAGCTCGCGCCGCTGCTGACGCAGCAGGCCCAGCAGGACTACGCGTATGTCGACCCGGCCGCCGTGCCCGCCACCGCCGTGACCGGCGCGGCCACGCTCGTCGACGAGACCAGCGCCTACGTCGCTCGGGTGCAGGTCCCAACCGATGCCGGCGCGTACACGCTCGTGCTGACCCGGGCCGACGGAGCGGCGCCCTGGCTGGTCAGCCGCTTCACTCCGCCCGAGGCAGGCAGCTGACCCATGGCGGGCAGGGGGACATCGGGCGCGCTCGTCGCGGTCATCGCCGTGCCGGTGCTGGCCCTCGGGACGGTCTTCGGCGTGCTGCTGCTCGGCGGCAGCGACGCCGATGCCGCGTGCAACCCCGATGCCAGCAGCGTCAGCATCGACCCGAGCGCGGTGCCGGACGTGGTGGTCGCCGGCTACGGGCACGAGCAGCTGGTCAACGCCGCCCACGTCATCGAGGCCGGCAAGGCCCTCGGGCTCAATGCGCGGGACCAGACCATCGGTGTGATGACCGCGATGGGCGAGTCCTCGCTGCGTGTCATCGACCACGGCGACGCCGCCGGCCCCGACTCGCGTGGCCTGTTCCAGCAGCGCGCCAACGGCGCCTGGGGGTCGTATGAGGACCGCATGGACCCGTTCATCAGCGCCACCAACTTCTTCACCGCGATGACGCGGATCGAAGGCCGCGAGACCCTGCAGCCGACGATCGTCGCGCACCGCACCCAGCGCAACGCCGACCCGTTCCACTACGAGAAGTACTGGGACGCCGCGGTCGCCGTCGTAGAAAGCCTGTCCGGCGTCGACACCGGGCTCAACCCCGGCACCGGCGGTCAGGTGTGCTCCGGCACCACCGTGCCCGGGCAGGTCAGTCCGACCGGGTGGGCCGTGCCCGCAGCCGGCCCCATCACGAGCGTGTACGGGATGCGCATGCACCCCGTCGACAAGGTGTGGCGCCTGCACAGCGGCACCGACCTCAGCGGCGGCGGCTGCGACGGTCCGATCTGGGCCGCGCAGAACGGCACCGTGACGTTCACGGGGTTCGACGGCCAGGGCAACGGGACCATCAAGGTCGACCACGGCGGCGGTGTCCAGACGTCCTACCTGCACATGTACGCCTCCGGGATTCTCGTTCGTGAAGGCGACCAGGTCACCGCCGGCCAGCAGATCGGCCGCGTCGGGTCTTCGGGGAAGTCGAAGGGCTGCCATCTGCACTTCGGGGTGAGCGTTAGCGGCTCCCCGACCGACCCGGTGCCCTTCATGGACGCCGTCGGCATCACGCTCGGCTGAGGCGGGAGGAGACCAGCGTGGCCAGCGGCAAGAGCACCACCAGAGCGAGCACAGCGCGCGCGCACGAGCAGGTTGCCGCGTGGCCCCGGATCATCGCGACCGTCCGCCCCGACGGCACCGGCACCATCACCATCAACGGCACCGAGCGGCCCTGCGCGGCCCCGTCAATCGACGAGCTCCGCACAGGTCTGATCGCCCGCTGCACCGCCCTCGCGGGGCGGCTGCGCCGCCCGGTACGCCTGACGGTCAACGAGAGCACGGACACGTGGAACCTCGCGGTACGACCCGAAGGCATCGTCCAGCTCGTCGACGCCACGGGAGCAATCGCCACTGGTGACGGCCTTGCCGTGCACGAAGGCCGCTGCCGCGGCTGCCGCCGGCTCCAGCCCGTCAGCGCCGGGCAGTGCGTCCAGTGCGGCATCGACGAGCCGCACCGGGTCGAGGCCGACCCTGTCGACGCGCGCGACGTCGTGCCCGACGCCGTCGACGAGCTCGAGCACGCGCAGACACGTCGCTCAGCCCCGAACGCGCCGCGGCCGGTGCTGCGCCTGGTCTTCGACTCGGGTGACACCGTCGAGGCCACCGAGGACGTGGCCATCGGTCGGAACCCCGCCCCGGTCGACGGCCGGCGTCCCATAGCCGTTACGAGCCCCGGACGACTGCTCTCACGCACCCACGTGCTCGTCGACGTCGACGAGCACGGGCGGGTCCTGGTCACCGACTACAACAGCGGCAACGGCACCGAGGCGCAGACCGACCCCCCGCGGCAGTTCGAGCCGAACGTCGCCTACGTCGTCGAGAGCGGCACCACGCTCCTGCTCGGCGACGTGACCTGCGCCGTCGAGCTGACCCGGCCTACGTCCGCCCCCTGATGCTGCTCCTCCGCGACGCCGCGATGACTCACGTGCAACTGCGCAACGACACGCCGCGCCCAGATGCGAGCAAACATGCATGCACCACGACAGGATGTGCCCCATGCATCGGACACGCGCTAGAGCGCAACGCGCTACGAACGCGCCGACCGTCCTGCTGCAGGCGCGCGTCGACCCCGGCGCGCGTGCAGCCGTCCAGGCGGCTGCGCAGCACAGCGGCGTGTCGATCGCGTACTACATGGAGACGCTGATCCTGCGCCTCGCCGAGCAGCCCGAAGGGCTGCCGGTCATCCCTCCCCCGGCGCGCCAGCAGGAGGCCCTCGACATCTCTGCATAACCGCAGAAACGAAGCCGGCCCGCCCCCGAAGGGGCGGGCCGAGACCAGAAGCTCATCACCCTCAGCTTGGCGGCGACCAGGTGGTGAGTCCGGTGAGACGCACCTTCGTGCGTCCCTATGAAGTTGAGGCTCACGATACCCGCATCGACGACCCCTGCGCGCGACACGCCGTCCGAACGACCGGTGAACACCCTCCCGGCGACCCGGACGGACGATGCCGCGACGCTCTGGCGTGCCTGCGCCCAGCTCATCGCCGGCGCGCCCCGCCTGCGGATCGGCCGGCGTAGCGCTGGCGGCCGACTGGTCTACGAGGCGCGCCACGAGCGGGCCCTCACTGACGTGCGCCCGCTGTCGCCCGCCGCCGTCATGGTCTACGGGCCCGACGGCTGCTGCGCGACCCTCTGCCTGGACCTAGACGTCGGCCGCGGCGGCACCGACGCCGTCGCCCGCGACGTCGCGCACCTCGAGCGCACCCTCACCGCCGCCGGCGCCCGCTGGATCGCCGACCGCTCCTCCAGCGGCGGCGTCCACCTCTACGTCCCCCTCCTCGAGCGCCTGCCGTACGACCAGGCCCGCTCGATCGTCGAAGCACTCTCCGCGGACGCGCCCACCCTGGACCCCTCCCCGCACCGCTCCTTGCGCTCGGGTTGCATTCGCGTCCCCGGCGCCGCGCACCGCGACGGTGGCCACCAGCAACTCCTCACGCCCCTCGCGGCTGCGTACGACACCCTGCGGCGCCGTAATGCGCCCGAGGTTGTCCAGGCCCTCACGGCGCTCGTCGGCGCGCACGCGGGCGCCTGGCGAACCGAGGAGACCACCACCGTGGCCAGCACGGCGGGCGACGACACCGCGGGCGCGCACGCCTCCCGCGGGGCGCTCGGGCACCGCCTACGCACGATCGCCGAAACGGGCCTCTACGACACCGCCCGCTATGCCAGCGCGTCCGAGGCCCGACAGGCCGTCATCGCCGGTGCCGTACGCGCCGGCTGGCAGCTCACCGACGTCGCCACACGCCTCGCCGACGGCCGCTGGCCCGGACTGGCGAGCCTCTACGCCCGCTACTCCCCCAACCAGCGCCACCGCGCCCTGGCCCGCGACTGGCGCTCCGCCAGCACCTGGCTCACTGAACGCGCCAACGACCCCGCGTCGAATCTTGTCCGTAGATCACACACAAGCGCCTCTGAGACACAGCGGGGCCCCCTCCCTGCCGCACCCGACGTCGACGAGCACGGCTTTATCCGCACCTGGCGTACCGCACTCCGTCTGACCGAGCACCACCGCCTTCCCGGCCGTGGCAACCACCTCGCTCGCTTCCTCCTGCGTGCCCTCGGTGAGGCCGCCCACAAGACGGGATCGCGCTACGTGGCCTTCGGCACTCGCGCCCTGGCGGTGGCGACCGGCACCGAGCACTCCTCGGTGGCCGCGGTGCTGCGCCGGCTTTCCGACGAGCCCGACGGGTGGATCGATCGCATCGAGCCCGCGCGGGGCGAGAACGCCGACCTCTACGAGCTCCGACTGCCCGTTGACCTGCAAGGCCGCGTCCCGCGCTGGGACCGGGGCCGCGCTCACGCGCTGCGGCCCGCGTTCCGCGAGCTCGGGCACGTCGCCGCGTTCGTCTTCGAGACCATTGAGGCCGGCCGCGCCGCCACCGTGCTCGACGCCGCCCGGGCCGCCGGCGTGTCCCGTAGCGCGGCACATGACGCGGTCGAGGCCCTGCACGCCCACGGCCTCGTGGACCGCACACACGACGGACTCGCCGCGCGACCCGACCGGTTGCTCATCGTCGCCGAACAGCTCGGCGTGCTGGAGGTCGTCGCCGCGCAGCTGCGGCGCCACCGCCTCGAGCGGGCGCGTTGGCGCGCGTTCCTCGAGCGTCACGACGCGGACGCGCATGACGACGTACCCGCCGACGACGATGCCGAACGCTGGTGGTGGCCACCCGACGACGACGTCGGCTGGACGCTCACCGACACCGCGGCACACCAGGCAGCGTGATGCGAGCCGTCTAACGATGCGATCCGTCAACTATCTATCTGACTATCTATCTCCCTATCTATCTAGCTAGATGGTTAGCCAGATAGATAGAGTGCTAGTAGCATGCAGGCATGCAGACCCTCACAGTCGCCTCCGAGAAGGGAGGCGTCGGCAAGACCACCGTCACTCTCGGCCTGGCCGCCGAGCTCGGCCGCCGCGGCGTCCGCGTCGGCGTCATCGACCTCGACCCCCGCTCAACCGCCACAACGTGGCTCGGCGTCGACGTCCCCGAGGGGGAGCACGTCGGCGCGATCCTCGGCGTCGACGACGTCGACGGCGCCGCCGCCGACCTCGCGCTCGTTACGCCGTGGAACGCCAACGTGTCGGTCGTACCCGGTTCGCGCGACATCGCCACCCTCGAGACCGCGCACCAGGAGTACGGCGACCTGCGCCTCAAGCGTTCCTTGACCGGCTGGGACCGCGACGTCGTCCTCATCGACTCCCCGAACCGGCAGGGCGGGTTCCTCATCCGCTCCGCCCTCACCGCCTCCGACCGCGTCGCGTACACCACCACACCCGACGAGGACGGCCGCGCCGGCGTCGAGTGGGCCCGCTACAACGTCGCCCGCTTCCGCCAGCTCTCACCGCTGAACCCGAACCTCGCAGAGGCCGGGATCATCGTCACCCGCTGGCCCGACACTGTCGTCACCCGCGACGCCCGCACCGCGATCGAGGCCCTGCGCGAGACCGCCGGTGACCTGCTCCTGACCCCGTTCATCCCCGAACGCGTCATCGTCCGCTCCGCGCGCGCTGGCGAAGTCTGGTGGGGCGACTTCGACAGGGGAGCCGTCGTCGCCGACGCGTTCACCCAACTCGCCGACGCGTTGTGGCCCGACACCAAGGAGACCGGCCGATGAGCGACCTGCCCGTGCCCAAGCGCCGCCGCGTCGCACCCACCCTCAGTGACCCGATGGCCCCCAGCGCTCCCGGGCCGACTCCGCCAGCTCCGGCGATCTCTCGCCGTGACGCGCAGCCGCCGGCACCGGCGGAGCGAGCGGAGATGCCGCAGGAGGCACCTGTGCGCATCGCCGTATCCAGCCGCCGGCAGGAACCCACCGTGCAGCTGGCCACCCGCGTTCGCGTCGAGTCCGACCACCGACTGCGCGAGCTCGCCGCACGGCGGGGCACCACACTGCGGCAGGTCATCGAAGACCTCATCGACAACGCATGGCGTGAGCAGGTCTCGAAGTGATCAGCCCGCTACTAGATAGATAGCAAGCAATCCGGGGGAGCGACCCCACCCAGGCGATCCTCGGGCGCCCGGCCCGCTCCAGGAGCCGGATCAGGTCTCACCGTGCCCCTCGCCGGCATCGGCGCCTTCGTCGTCGCCGCCTAGTACCCAGCAGGCGCGCGCTCGCCGCGCCTCCACATCGGCTCCGGGGCGCGACGGGTGTCCTCATAGAGCCAGCCGGCTGCCGTCATGTCCTCGACCATCGAGCGGACAACCTCCGCGGGTAGGTCGGGGTTCGCGAGCATGGAGTAAGCCCCCCGGAAGTACAGGCGCGTCACCGTCATGGCCAGGTACATGCCCGCGGCGTGCTGCTCGACCGGGTGCTCGCGCATCCACGCCCACCCGGGGTGGTCGGGCCCCCATAGCGGGAGATCGGGCTGCAGCCGACGCCAGTCCGCGGTTGTCCGCAACCCCGGCGGCGGCTCGACGTGCGCGCCGGTGCGCCGCTCAAGTGCGGCCAGCTGCGGCACGCGCAGCTGCCTCGACGTAGCCTCCTCGGCTGCCGGTCGACGGGCAGCGTCCGCGCGCGCGGCGATGTTCCGCAGCGCAGCCTCGAGCTGCGGGACCCATACGCCGGCGGCCGTCATCCTGCACTCGGCGAGGGACACCCAAGCGATGGCGGCCTCAACGCCCGTGGTGTCGACTCCGATCCGAACGCCGCCGACCTCGTCCCGACCAATCCGGAGCGCGTAGTCCCGAGTCACACGCTCGGTCCGAGCCGTTGTCGTCGACGCAGGGCCGTGCAGCCACCTCACGTGGTCGACATGGGTCCGGTAGCGCGCATCGCGGTCCTGCCACGCGTCCACCGCGATGTCGGTCAGCTGGACCTCGAGCGTGTGGGCGACACCGCCCACGAGGACGTGCAGGTCGGCACGGCCGGCGTCGTCGAACCTGTGCTCGATCCGCGCGTCGTATCCCTGGTCAGCCAGCCACGCCGTGAGCTCACGCTGATACGCCAGGTGCGCGTATGCCGGCGCCGCGTCGCGGCTGGACAGCACGCAGGGCGAGGCGCCGGGGAGGTGCTGGAAGTGGGGGACGCGGACCGTGCCGACGTACAAGATGAGGACGCCGCCGCAGCCGCCGGCCTGCGTCGTGCACCAGAACGTCCGGTGCGCCGCCTTCAGCCTGGCCGCCGCGTCGTGCGAGGGCGGCGCCACGACGGTGGCTGTTCCGGTGGGGCTGTCGGTCACGGCATGCCGCAGGTCACTTGAGGCCATGCAGATCGTCTAGTGCTCACCCCCGACACCGACACGACGCTTCACGTGGGTTCGTCCGGTACCTAGCTAGCCGTTTCACCCGGACGGCGCAGGCCAGAGAGCCGTGCGCGACGGCCATGCGGAGCAACAGGTGCACTGTCCACGAACGGCTCCCTGGTCACCGGGGCGGCCACGGCTGAATCAACGCGACGTCGCGCCTACCGCCTCGCGTACGCCGAGCGCCAGCTCGCCCGCGGGGCTCCCAGCCGCTCAGCCCACCTCAAGCAGGCCACCCGAAGTCCAATCCGAACGCGACACCGAGACGAAGCCACGGGATTTCGACGAACGTCCGGATCGCGCATCCCGCGCGGCCCCGGCGGGTCGGATGAATTGCAGGTGGTGCTGCACACGGCGCCCGGAATGCTGTATCATTGTGCGTTAACGAGGAACAGCCTCCCCGCCTTAGGCGAGGAGGCTGTTGTCCGAGGACCTGAGACCGCCTGGCAGGGCGCCTCAGCAACTCTACGAGCAGGTCATGAGCCTGCTCACGACTAATTAGTACGCAACCCATGAGACTGAAGGGGGTACCAACTTGTCTGTCCCTACAACAACCAGTGTACTCGCTAGCGTCGAAGAGTCAACTTCTAACGGGCGTCGAAAAAACTATGCCGTCCGGAGTGCAACCGACTCAACGCATCTGATGTCTCGTGGGACAACCATGGGAGCATCCAATGCAAGAGCAGCAAGTAGCAGTACCTGGGAAATCGAACACAGAGAGTGCTCGTCGACGTCGCGTGTGGCGCGAACGTATTCGTGCATGGAGTCGTCGTCTAGTTAAGGTCGTCGCGAGGGTCTTCCTTCGCCGTCTGGCAGTTGAAGTCGTCGGATCGACAACCTTCGCCGAGGCGATCGAACGCCTCGCCGAGATCCTGCTGCAGGTCTTCTCCGGCGGGTGACCTGTTGCCGTCCCCCGGGGTGCACACGCACCCCGGGGACGGGAGCAGTGCGAGAGTGCTGGCGGGTGCCTCAGGCCCGGCGCCGGCCCTTGCAGGTCCGAGAGCTGCGCCGCTGCGCGGCGTGCCGGTCGCCGCTGCGCGGCGGCTGTCGACGATGTTGTCGTCCCCGGCGCCGGCGCCCTCGCCGCCTGGCTCGACACCCCACCCGGCGCCGACCTCGTCCCCGCCACCGCTGCCCTGTGCCGGCACGTGCTCGAGCACCCCGCAGTCGACGTCGATGACCTCACCCGCGCCTGGGCTGCGACGCATCGCGCTGAGAGTGGTGGCGGTGGACCGCCCGTCTGCGGCGGGGATGTCCGTGAGGGCGCCGACCTTGACGAGTCGACGCCCCCACCCACGGCATGTGCATGCAGCGGTTGGAGACGAAAGAGCGCCTGTTCGCTGAGGACGCGCCGGGGACTCACGCGGCCACCGTGCTGACGAACTAAAGCTGCAGACTCAGTCCCACATGCCGAGCTCTTCCGGTTCCCCTGTCCAGACGTCCGGTCGCAACTTCGGCAGTAGGTCGCTCCACGCGCTCTCTAGGTCACCCGCCGGGCAGGTCAAGGTGAAGGACATCTCCTGAGCCACGGTGTCACCCTCATAGGTTGGTGCGAGGACGACGCGCGCGGCGCCACGGGTCATGGCGTCCCCTTGGCTCCAGGTCGCCACGACGAAGTTGACTCCGCGTGGAGCCCCGCCGGTGAGCTCTGCTGTTTCTGACGTCTGCACGAGCACGTCCTGCACCTCGTCCACCGGGTGCACCCGCGACAACGCGTCGATCGACAGCTTCAGTTCGTCGGCCTCCAGAGGCGCTGGCTCGCTGGAGCCAGAAGACTCGAACGTGCACTCGTCACGCTCGAACGTCCCGATCAAAGCTACGCGAGGAGTGGAACCCTCCGCGGCAGGTGATGTGGCCGGTGTCGTGGTTGCGGACGCAGTCGCGGACCCGTCGGCTGCCCCGTTAGTCGGAGCGACACCGTCTGGGCTGGTCGTGCCGTCGGACGAGTCTGGGCTGCCCGTGCATCCCGCCAACACGGCGACGAGGGCTATCGCGGTGAGGAAGCTGCTCCGCTTCACGACGCAGCGACCAGGGAGGCGGCGTTACACCGAGCCCCCATGTTCTTCGATCGGTCGGCCTGCGACCCGCCGCCGGGCGAGAAGTAGACCGGACCACTGGTGTAAACCGACTTGCTCTTCGCTCCCGTACCTGTGGTTTGGAAGGGGTTGACTCCCCAAACCCCACCACCGATACCGGAGCGCGGCGCCGTCATGTGGGCGTGGCTGTAGCCGTAGTACATGAACGACGGCGACGCCGTCGCCTCCCAGAACACCGTCACGGTGTACGCGGCGGGGCACTTGCACGACAGGTACCAGTCGGCCTGCCGGACACAGCCAACGGCCGCCTCCACCGACGCCGCCTCCGTCGTACTCGCCGTCGCCGGAGCGCTGGCAAACCCGAACATGCTCGCGGCGACCATCGCCGTCAACCATCTGCGCTTCATTGCGTCCTCGTTCCTAAACGCGTCCCGCCATTGTGAAGGCACTATCGACGTGACGATGACTAGTTGTCAACCTTCTGACGTCGCTTGTCATGGGTGCCACCCGACCGCAGTCACCACGACGTTCGTGTCCCTCCTGGCTCTCCACGCTCGCCGGCGCGAGACTCCGGCAAGCCGGGCTCCGCTGCGCTGCGGCCGGCACGACGACGACGAGCCCCGGCTGCGCTCGCTGCGCTCCCTGAGCCCGCCGAATCTCGCCACCGCCGCGCGGCAACCCGACTCGCGCCCACGGGCGCGCCCCTGCGGGGTGCCTGCAGCCCCGCTCATGCCGGCGTTCATCTCGATCTGCCAGGAGGGTCCAAGCAACGGTCGGCTCCGCAAAGGCCCCACGACAACGACCACGAACGGGAGAGCAGCCATGTCCCACACCACCGCGACCGTCTACAGCACCCCCGGCTGCGTGCAGTGCACCGCGACCTACCGGGCCCTGGACAAGATCGGCGCGAGCTCCGTCGTGGTCGACCTCGCCGACGAGACCAACGCCGCCGCACGCGAGTGGGTCACCGAGGACCTCGGCTACTCCCAGGCACCCATCGTCGTCATCGACGAGAACCAGCACTGGTCCGGCTACCGACCCGACCGCATCGCCACCCTCGCCACCACCGCCTGACTCGAGCACACCCACCAGGGGAGGAGGACCGCATGAGCGCCGTCGAGCTGAGCACCGACGAGCTGCTGTACCGGATGCTGTGGTCGCGCCGGGAAGCCACCCGGCTGCTGCGCCAGCTCGGCGGACCCCAGTACTTCGCCGGGCGCGCCCATCTCGGCGCCACCATCGCCGCCCTCATCGCCTCCCACGACCACGCCCTCCCGGACGCACCAATGCAAGGACCCGAGCGCGTGCTGTCCGTGTTCGAGCGCGCCGGCGTCATCGCCCGCGACGTCCGCGAGAACCCCGACCGCTACCGCGACGCCGCAGCCGGCATGCGCGCCCACCACTCCGGCGGCATCGATCTCACCCTGCTGCGCCACGCCGCGGCCGCCCGCCTCGAGCTCCCGCGCATCGCCACCGTCGGCGACGTCGGCACACCGGCTGGGGACAACTACTGACGTCGCAGCGTTACCGCTGTATAGTCGATCACCAGTGAAGCCGACACACGGACGGGGCCCGCGATGTCACACATGGACGCGAAGCTGCGGGCCTGGGCGCGCGGCGCGCTGCCCCTCGAGGCGGCGACGGAGCTGCTGATCCGCACCGGTTTGGCCTCGCGCTACGCCCGGCTCGGTGAGGAGCTGATGGGCTCGCGCGTCTACCTGGACTTCGAGGCCGCGGCGGGCGACGTCGCCGAGGGTGCGCTGTCGTCGGGGGAGCGTGCTGTCGTCGCGATCGCGGTGTCGCTGTCCGGTCAGGTCCCCACCGACGCTGACGCGACGTGGCGCGAGTACTCCCTCGAGCAGATCGTCACGAGGCTCGACCGCGACCGGCTGGCGCTCGTCCTGGCCGCGCTCGCGCACGCAGCCGGCACCCACGAGCACACCGAGGCGCCGCGCGTCCCCACCCGCGATGGCGGGCTGACCGTGGTGCGCGACCCCCAGCTGATCGGCCCGCTGTACCCGTGGCCGAGCGACCGCGTATGAGCCGGCTCATCACCACCGAACAGGCCGCCGCGCTGGTCGGTGTGAGCCCGTCGACGTGGCGGGCCTACCTCGCCCGCCGACGCCAGCACGGCAAGGGGACCATCCCCGAGCCCGTCGAGTACCACGGGCGCACCGCGATGTACGACGAGGATGCCGTGCGCGCTTGGCACGCCACCCGGCCCGGTCGCGGCGCACGCACCGACCTCGCCGAGGGCAGCACCTAGCGACCGCGAGACCTGCACGACCCACAACAGAAGAAGAGCCCCCGGCGGTGTTGGAGCACCGCCGGGGGCGAGGAACCCACCACTGCAACTGGAGGATCCCCATGACCATCATCGCGCACCCCACGCTCGGTGAGCGGCCCGCGGCGCCCGTCGCACGCCCGGTGCCGGCGCCCGCACCTGCGGTCACGCAGGCCGAGCGCAACGACCCGCTGGCGCTGGCCCGCGCGGTCGGCGTCGTCGCGGCGAGCAGCCGGTGACCGCGCACCCGGCCGGCGTCCTGGCCGCCGCGCGTGCGCGCCGGCAGGCGACCGCGGTGGCCGCGGTCGGCGCGCTCGTCCCGACGATCCTGGCCGCGCAGGGCATGACGGCCTTGGCCGTCGACGTGCTCGGTTTCGCACCGCTGGCCGCGGTCGCCTTGGCCGGGTTCCTGGAGCTCGCGCTGCTCTCCTCGGCGCTGCTAGCCCGCGCCGCGGCGCTGACCGGACGGCCCGGGGGAGCCGACGCCGTCGCCGTCTGGGTCGTGTCAGCCACCTCTGGGGTGCTGGCCGGCGTGCACGAGCTCGTCGTCACCACGCCCGACGGATCCTCGAGGTGGAGCACCGACCCCGGCTCGCTTCTGGCGGCCGCGGTGCGCGCCGTCGCGCCCTTGGTTGCGGCATGGCTGTGGGACCGGGTGCTGCAGGCCGCCCGTGCCGAGCACGCCGAACGCACCCTGGTCGAGGTGCGCCGCGACCGGCGGCTGCTCGACGTCGCACGCCGTGCACTGCTGGTGCGCCGCCTCGACGCTGCAGGGCGCTCGCGCACCCGACAGGCGCGGCGCGCCCGCCGGCGCCTGGACCGCGCGCACCTAGCGGCGCTGCGCGTCGCGCCACCGACGTCGACGCTTCTCGACGTGCTCGCGGCCGTCGGGCAAGTCGACCACCTGCCGGCCGCGACCAGCGTCAGCCAACCGGCCGCGCCGCTGGCGTCCCCCCGCGGTGTGTCCGGCTCGCCGGCGCCCGCCCTCGCCGAGCGGTGCGCGGTGGCCGCCGCCGTGCCCGCTGGCGGTGCCGGCACGGTGACCGAGCATGTCGCTGCCTACGACGGTGGCCGGCCACCCATGGCCGACACCTCGGACACCCTCGCGCTGGCCGTCTCGATCGTCCGGACTGACCCCGCGGTGTCCGGTGCCGGCCTCGCGGCCGAGCTGGCGCGCCGCGGTTGCCCGGTCAGCACCCGCTCCGGGCAGCGCTGGCGGGCGCGCGCCGTGGCGGCGCTGACCGCCGAGGAGAAGGCGTAAGCACGGCCTGGGCTGGCGCATCCGCCGGCGACGCGCGCGTCCGTCTCACGCATCTGATATGGCGCGAGATCATGGCGCCGGCCTCGCCGGATTGTCGCCCAGCCGTGACGGCTACATGTGAGACCGTCCCGAGCGTGTGAGGCTAGAGAACGAGGGGGAGCCGTCGTGAGTCCGCTGCGCCGCGTGCGCTGGAGCGAGGTCGTTCCCGCGGCCCGCATGGTCGCCGGCGCCTACGCCCGCGCACCGCTACCGCACGCAGGCCGGCGGACACGGGCCGTCCTGACCGCCTTGGCGACGTGCGCCATGGTCGTGCTGCTGGCCGTCTACCGACCGTTCCTGCGGCGCTGGACCGACCCGCACCGGCCCGAGCGAGCGACCCTCGTCTCGATCGTCCCGCGCGGTGGAGAGGCTGCTGCGACGCTGCGCGGGGTGGTCGGGATATTCGTGCCCGGCGTCGTCCTGCTCCCGTTCGCGTCGTTCGTGCCGGAGCACCCGCTCGTGCGCCTCGTGCACGGTCTGGCCTTCGTCCTCGTAATGCTCGCCCTGCTCGTCGGTGTGCTCGCCATCGCCGTCGGCGGCTTCGTCCCGCTGCTGCCCTACCCCGGGAAGATCCGCCGGTCCGGGCCAGGGGTGCCCGGCACCCAGCTGACGATCAACCTCGCCGCGTCCACCAGCAGCGGCGGCATGCGCGCGGTGCGCGCCTACCTGCTCGAGCACCACGGCGGCCAGCGGCTGACCGTGCGCGCACGCGACGAACGCGCCCTCGCGCTCTACCGCGCGCTGGGTCTGGAGGTCGTCGACCCCGGCGCCGGCCGGATGACCGGCATCATCCCGGCCGACGCCCGTTGACCCGCGCCTGCGCGGCCAGGCGTTCGCGTGCCGCCTGCCGAACCCTCGACGAGGTGTCCGCCGCCAGCACTTCCAGCGCCGTCGCAGGGCAACGCGGGTGCACCGCAACGTGCAGCCGGGTGGCCTCGTCCGCGCACGTCGCGTAGCGGCCGACCACGCCGCTCGTCACAGCCGGATGGGCGAGCACCGCGACGTCGAGCCGGTCGAAGTGCACGACGTCGACGAGGCAGGCCGGCAGCTTGCTCGTCTGCTCGTGCTGTGCCACGACTAGGGCATGGTCATCGACTCGTTGCGCGGGCGGCGGCTGCGCGGCGACGAGGAGACGACGGCGGACGTCTACCCGCCGGGTCGCCGCCCGCGTATCAACGTCGAGGGCCGCTGACTCAGCGCCTCTCCGGTGAGGAGCCATGCGCTGCCGTCGGGCCGGCCGGCGGGCGCTCTTGGACGGCCCGCCGTACGGCCGGCGACGGGTCGACGGCGAGCACGTCGAGGGCCGTCGCCGGGCACCGCGGGTGCCTCGCAACCCGTAGCCGGGTGCCCTCGCTACGACTCGTCGCGTAGCGGCTCACCACGCCCTCGGGGACGGCCGGGTGATCTAGGACGGCGGCGATCAGTTCTAGGTCGGGGTCGCGGTCCTGGTAGCCCGGTGCGACCGCTGCGAGGTCGTCGGCGGTCGACGTCGGATCGCGCGCGACCGCGAGCCGTTCGTCACGGGTACCGCCGATCGCGATGGACCACGCGGGACGTCGGGGACGAGAGCTGCGCACGTCCTCGAGTGTGTCGCGCAGCTCCGACAGGAGGACCGACGCCGGGTCACCAGCCGTCGGATGCCTCGAACCCTCCAAGGACCCCGAAGTTCCCGCACTTCTGGCAGCGCCAGGCTTCCGCGCCTGCCCCCACGAAGCCGGCGATCTCGTCCACGCGGGCGCGCTGGTCCTCGCTCACGGCCGCGCGCAGGCCGCCGAGGTCCGACCACAGGAGGTCGGACCCACCGCACTCGTCGCACGTGCGCCGCGCGAGCCGCGAAAATCCGCCGGGCGTCGCGAGCGCAGCCGATGCGTCAGCGTCGTCGAGCCACCGGACCGAGGCCGCCGGTGTGCCGGCGGTCGACGGCGTGCGCCGGGCTTCCTTCGCTTCCTTGCGGCGCTGCGCGTTCCGTCCCATGCGCACGCACGGTAGTCGCGGGCCCGGGCCGATCCCTGCCGCGCCGCGCGGGGCGCGCCCGCCGTCACCCATGCGCCGCCCTGCGGCTGCCGTCATCCGAAGGGTGCGCCCGTGGGCGGCCCGGCCGCTGCGCGAGCGCGTCAACGACCGGCGGCATGTCGTGGACAGTAGGAGATCTCCGCGAGATAGGGTCTCATCGTGCCAAGCCACCGCGTCCTGACGCTGTCGTTCGAACTGCACGTGCCCGAAGGGCTTCGCGCGAACATCAGAGGCGCCCGGATCGATGCCGCGATCGCTGCCCTTAAGTCGGCAGTTCAGGCGCTAGCTCCGACGCAGTTCCCCTGGGCAGATCGAATCGTGGTCCGGTCAGAGTGGTCGTATCGCTGGCTCGACAGCACCGACGTCATCACCATGCCAGCCACAGCTGACAACACGGTGGACGAGGACGCGGCGGTGGGCGTCGACACTGATCTCGACGGCCTGGGGCTAGGAGAAGAGCGGTGACAAAGCGCGCAACGTCCAGGCCTCTGCCGGACGTGAAGCCGGTGACGCCCGTGGCCCGGCTCGACCGAACGCGGTACGCCGGCTCACCGGCGCAGGTGCCGATCGAAGACGTCGCGGCCGTCGTAGGCATGTCTAAGACGTTTGTCCGACGCGCGCTTGGCGCCCCGGTCACCGCGGTCACGGCGGACCAAGTGCTCGAGCTGCTGGACCAGGACGCGTACGCCGAGACGTTCGTGCGCCGCAGCCAGGTGCTCGACTACCTGTTCTCCCCACGGCCCGAGGTTGGGCCGCGGGGAGAATCGGTCGGTCTTGCCGACCAGCAGGAGTTCGAGCTGTTTGAGGGCGACGCGCTCGACCTCATCCCGCGCATGGCCGCCGGGAGCGTCGACTGCGTCGTCACCTCGACTCCGTACTGGGCCATGCGTGTCTACAAGGCCTCGCACTTCGTCACCTGGGCGGACGGCGAGGTCTGCCCTTACGGGCACGAACAGACCCCCGAGGGGTTCATCCGGCACACCACCGAGCTGCTCTACAAGTTGATGCCCGTCCTCGCGGATCACGGGAGCATCTGGTGGAACGTGATGGACACCTTCAACACCCGCACGCAGATCAGAGGCAACGCCGCAGAGGCGCTCCGCGCGATGCAGGGCCACGACCGGCGCGCGTGGGCGGAGCACGAGAGCCGGCGCTACAGCGCTGGCCACGCCTACCTCAAGGACGGGGAGCAGTGCCAGATCCCGCCTCAGATCGCAGCGCGCGCCAGCCGCCTGGGCTACTACGTGAAGAGCACCATCACCTGGGCGAAGCCCTACACCACCCCCGAGCCGCAGAACTCCCGGGTGAGCCGAAGCCTGGAGTACATCCTCCACCTCTCCAAGCACCGCACTCCCCGGTTCAGCCGAGACGCCTACCGGCAGCTGCCCCCCACGCTCGGGGGCCGCAACACCCTCCTCGAGACCGACAAGCTGTCGGACGTCTGGCGACTGGCTACCTCGCAGGGCGGCGGCCACGGCGCCCAGTTCCCGCTCGCGCTGCCTGCGCGGTGCATCGGCCTGACGACCAACGTGGGTGACGTCGTGCTCGACCCGTTCGTTGGAAGCGGTACGAGCGGCGTAGCCGCCCGATCGCTCGGCCGCCGATTCCTGGGGATCGATGTCGCACCTGAGTACCTCGCCCAGGCGGAGGAGTCGATCAGCATGGTCGAGTCGACCGCGTTTGGCGCTTACGGAGAGCACGCTCGCTCCCACGACGGCGTCCCGGTCACCCGGGCAGCGAAGGCCTGATCGGGCGAAACGACTCGCGCGCTCAGGTCGGACTCAAGCTCAGGAACTCGCGCACCACCCCAGGGAGCGCGGCAGGAGAGGTGACGCCCACCCGTCGAGCGACGTGCGGTCCGTGAAGGCTCGTAGCGCTCGAGCCGGCGACGACCCCATCCGGTCCGACGACATAGGTCCAGACCTCGTCAGCGATGTCGACCCGGAGCTCGCTCGCGTAGGCCAACGCCTGGAGGTAGCCGTTGCGACCGACGTAGCGAGCGTCTCCAAACTTGCACTCGAGCACCAGGGCGCGACGCCTCGTGACGTCGAGGAGGAGGATGTCGGGTCCGATCGCGCTTGCTTGCATCCCGAGCGCGCGAAGGGCCTCCCGGTAAGGAAATCGGGTCGCGTGACGGTTCCACACCCCGGCTGCTTCGAACCAGACCTCGAGCGGCTGTGATCCGCCAGGCCGGTGAGCGAGGTACTGCGGGCGCCCGCCGGTGGCGGACAGGGGAGCGCGCCATTGCAGCTTTGCACCGTCATCCCGCAGCGCCCCGAGAACCTCGCCGAGCACGCCGATGTGGAACAGCCTCCACCGCAGGCTCTCCAGTGGGTAGATCACCTCGAGGGCAAGATCTTCGAGGTGCTGCTGATAGCGCAGGTAGGTCGTGCTCACCGGTGCCAGCAGGTTCCATGGAGGACCCGCACGGGCAACGGCAGCCAGGTCGGCGGTAGCCGGCTGTGGCGCGGGATCATCTCCGGCGTACAGCTCAAACAGGCGAGCGGCCACCTCCATCTGGCGTTCGATTGTCGCGGCAGCACCCGGGAGGACCGCGGTGGCGTGACGAACGGTGGACAGCACCTGTGGAAGAGTCCAGCGCAGCGTGCTCACCAAGAGTTCGTCGGCCTGAGAGGTTCGCTTCCGCCCGATAAACGTAGACGGGGGCCATCCGTGACGTCGGGCGGTCTGGGCCCAGTCGGTAGGACGTAGGGGTCGCGCCGACACCACCCGGTGTGCGCTTGTCGCCGCGGGCAGCGCCTCGGTCCAGTCGCGCAAGCGCGTTGGCCATCGCGCGAGCTGCGGCTCCAGCTGCTCCAGAAGCACCCGGTGGGCTCTGCGCATGACGTCGCGATCGCTCCACTGGCGCTCAGCGAGTGGCGTGTCGTCCTCGCCCTCGACCGCCGCAAGGTCAGCCCAGAGGGTGGAACTGAGTGACCCCTGGCCGCTCCAGCCGCCGAGCAGCTCTCGAAGGCGACCGGTCGGCACCGGATACGAGTCAGCCGAGGTAGACACGGTGCTCGACGACCCAAGCCCACTGTCGGGGGCTCAGCGCCGCCGGCGAGCCCTCCGTGACCTTCTGGCCAAGGAGCTCGATGGTGTCCGTGTCGTAGGTCGAGAGGTACTTCCCGACCCGCACGAGGTACGCCTCAGCAAGCAGCTCGTCGAGCAGCTCGCCATCGCTCGAGGCCGTCTCTTGCGCCGGCGCACCGGCCTGCTCGTCCACCGGTGCGTCTTCGTCGAGTGTCGCGTCGACCGCCGGCGCCTCCCCCTCGACGTCTGTTTCAACGTCCTCGTCGACGGCCGCCGCCGTGGGCCGGTGCGAGGACAGCACGTACTCGATCATCCGCAGGAACACCGCCGGTCCCAACTGCGTCGTGGGGTCCTGGAAGTGGGCTCGGTACAGAGCGGCCACACGCTGCGAGAGGCTGGCGGGCAACGGGGCCGCAGCGGCGTCCTCCTGGCGCTCGAGGAGCGTCACGAACTGATCGGGATCCAGTGGCGGAACCGGCACGATGGCGAACCGCCGGCTCAGTGCGACGCCGAATCGGAAGACCCGCTGCGCGTCCTGCGGGTTGTAGGTGCCCAGCAGGCGCCAGTCCGTCCCGGCGTTGAAGGCGACCTCCGTGACCTTGCCTTCCTCCACTGCCAGGCCCTCGACGGGCGCGACGGTGCTTGCCGGCGAGCCGATGTTCCATCCCAGAGCGACCCGCGTGCGGTCAGCCGGGCCCAGAGTGCCGAGCTCGACGGGGTCCATCGAGAGCCAGGTGAGCAACGCGCCAAAGATCTTGTCCATGTCGGCGCGGTTCGTCTCGTCCAGTAGAAGCCAGCGGTCGGCTTCGATCGCATCAAGGACCGCTCCGGAGCTGTAGCGCAGCCCGTTGGCTGTGGGTGCGTGCCCACCGATCAGCTCAAAGCTCGTCCAGCTCTCGTCCGGCGTCCTCGTCAGTGGCAGCCGCGGCGGTGCGCTCAGCCCCAGAAGCCCCGGATCCTCCTGCGCGCGGGCGATAAGCCGCTTGAGCAAGGTGTTCTTGCCGCTTCCCGGAGGCCCCACCAAGAGCACTGCCCGATAGGTGCGCACCGCCGTCTCGAGCATCCGCTCCACACGTGAATCGACGACGACATCCCCCACGATGTCGTAGGACGTTCCAGCCACCGCCTCCGTCCGTTGCTGAGGTGTCACCGCCCCAGCTGCGGGTAGCACCGAGGTGGGCAGTCGCTCCGGATGAAATTCGTCGGCAGGGTCGGCTGCAAGCAGTGGTACTCCGAGCGGCTGCCTCGTGCTGAAGGCGTCAAGCTCGCTGTCAGGTAGCGGAGTGACGTCCCCCGACTCGTTCACCGTCCCTAGGAAGTCCCGTAACGATTCCCTTGCTGCCGTCTCGTCATCCAAACTCTGTTCGCGTAGCAACGCGGCCGCGAGAGCGAGCCAGGATGGGCGCCGGTCGCCCCGGCCAGTCTCTTGGAGCAAGGCGCTGAGGACTTGCGGAGCGTCGGACCGAAGTCCACCGCGGATGTCAGGCGCCCGGTCGCGACGCGGACGATCGAACTCTTCGAAGAGGGAACGAGCGAGCGTCTCACCACGAGTCGTGGTGTTCCACACGGTGTTCCGACCCGCGTCCTCAAGCGGCCCCCAGAAGCCGTTCGGCCGGAACATGTAGCAGCGGCCCTGCTCGGGACGGCTGGGAAGCAAGCCGAACAGCTCCACGGCGACGTCGTCGACGTTGCGGATGGACGCCGGCAGGCCACGGCGGCGCAGGCGGCAGGCCACGAGGAGCGACTCGAGGGCCGACGCCTGTTCCGTGCGGAGGCCGAGTTCGCGGGAGTGGCGGATCGCAGTCGCGACGGCAGTAGTGCTTGGACGGGGCACACGGTCAGCCTACGGAGTCCGTATCCCCATGCTGGCCGGCTCAGGGCAACTCTCAGTCGATCGGGTCAAAGTCGACCATCCTGGAGATGGGGAAAGAGATCAGCGGGGCGCCTAGAAGGCCGACATCGTCGAGTGGGTTTGCCGCGACCAGTGCAGCACGGGCGTCATCGACGCTTGCACCGGTGTCGTGGACATCCCCGACCTGTAGGGCAGCATCTCCTGCAACCTCGAGCAGGATTTTGACGACCTCATGGACTGGGCGGTCTCGCCAGCGATGAAGCTGACGGCCGATGCCGCTGGCATCCTGCTGCAACGGCGTTCCAGGGACCGCCAGATGGCGCGTGAACGCCTTGCTGACGTCCAAGAGCACGACCTTGGATAGGGCCAGATAGCGCCCGTCAACCGGGACCTTCACTATCACCGCCCCGCTCTCGGGGTCTCGCATCACTCCGGCCGCGCGACGCTCGGTGGCGGTCACCCCGATGCGCGGAGGGTGCTGCGTCGACGCCGCGTCGGAGAGCGACTTCGCCAAGTGGATCGGGTTGCTCTTCAGCGAGGTCGCGACCCACCGGTCCTCGGCGCCGATCAGGAGGTCAGCCTTCCAGGTGTGAGTGTCCATGGACGTTAGAAGCTTCGCCACGTGAGGCGGCCTGCCGCGGCGGCCCGTGGCGAGGGCAGCCTTCGCCGGCAAGTCGGGTGAGTACTGCACTAGCCGCCCGCGCTCCGCGGCCACTAGGACCGCTTGCGGGCGGTCGATGCGAACATCGAGCAGCACTAACGCGTCCGACAGCATTTGCGCAATCAGCGCATCAGCTCCATTTGCGCCCAGTAGGAGGCTCCACTCAAAAACGTCGCCGACGAGGCCAGCGTCGTCGTCACGGAACGCCATCGCCAGGCCGAGGATTGAAAGCTCAGTGGCGCTCTTTACCTTGAAGGCAGCGCACTTTTCCTTGCTGACTTGCTCGCACGCAGCCAATAAGACGGCGGCCAGTAGGGCGGCGGTCCGCGGGTCGAGGGTTCCGCGGTCCGCGAGCGGGATATCCCATGAAGCCGAACGACCCAGTTGGACGAAGGTCAGGGGCGTGGTCGCGTTGCTGTCCACCGCCGAAGTGTCGCACGCGCCCAGGCGTAGCCGAGCAAGGTCCTCGAGTTGCCTGGGATCACGGCGAGATGGCAGTAGGACGCGCCGCGGTGTCCACCGAACCGACTTCCGTCTGTCGCCCGCAAACGACCGTTACCGGCCAGCCAGGAGCGGCCGCCCGACACGCCCGGTCGTGAGTGGCCGAAACTCGTGGTCGAAACTGGCGCGGTGGCCGGCCACCGGCCGCCGCGTTCCGTACGGTGCGGGCCATGACTCTGCTCGGCTACGCGCGCGTCTCGACCGACTTGCAGACCCCGGCGCTGCAGCTCGACGCGCTGGCGGCCGCGGGCTGTGGCCGGACGTGGACCGACCACGCGAGCGGCGCGCGGGAGGCGCGGCCGGCCCTTGCCGCGCTGCTCGACTACGCACGCGAGGGCGACACCCTCGTCGTGTGGCGCCTGGACCGGCTGGGCCGGTCGGTGTCGCACCTGGTGTCCGTCGTTGCCGAACTGCAGGAGCGCGCCGTCGGGTTCCGATCGCTGACGGAGGCAATCGACACCACGACGTCGGCCGGGCGGCTGCAGCTGCACCTGTTCGCGGCGCTGGCCGAGTTCGAGCGCGACGTGATCAGGGCGCGCACGGTCGCCGGCCTGGACGCGGCTCGGGCGCGTGGCCGGACAGGCGGCCGGCCCACGGTCATGACGGGAGAGCGCCGCGTGGCGGCCGACGAGCTCTTGGCCAAGCCGGGCGCGACGGTGGCCGGCGTCGCGCGAACCCTGGGCGTCTCGCGGGCGTCGCTGCGTCGCTACCTCGAGGTGAGGGCGGCGAGCACCCGGTGACCGCGTGAGCCACGGAGCGCTTGACCGTAGGGAGGCCCGCCGGGCTCCATGCGCGGCATGACCACCGCTAGCACCCTGAGGGGGACGTTCCACCCTCTCGGCGGCCCTGTCGGGCATCCCGCTTTTTCCCGGCGAAGGACTGTGAACAGTCCTTCGAAGCGCGTGCACGCCAGTCGACCCGGCGTCGACAACAACTCCAACGACCCGCGGTCGATGGTACGAAACATGACGGGGACCGAGCAGGCGCAGCCTCACGGCGGCGACGCGGCTGCGCATGCCTGCCCTGCGGAGGATCCGACCATCGCGGCCGCGATCATCCAGGCGGAGGCGACCGTCCGCGCGGCCGCCATCCAGGCGGAGGCGACCGTCCGCGCGGCCGCCATCCAGGCGGAGGCGACCGTCAGCGCGGCCACGCCCCAGGCCCAGGCGACCGTCCGCGCGGCCACCATCCAGAAGTGGGCAGCCATCGTCGTCGCGCTGATAACGCTGGTTGGGGCGATCGCGGTGGCGATCGTTGGCGCACCCGCGCCGCCGCCGGCGGCACCGTCGGTGTGTACGCCTGCCGTGCCGGCTCCTCCCGCGACGCCGCCGCCTGATCGGTACGTGATTCGGCAGGCCCAGGTGACGACCGCGTGCGGCGGCCTGGCTGAGCCGGCGGCCGCCGCGGCGATGGGCTGAGGTCCGGCCCGGCGGCTCAGCGGGCCGGCGGTTCCTTGCCCTTGCCCTTGTTCGTCGGGACCCCGCCGCTGCGCTGTGGGCGCCGCAGGAGGTAGTCGTGGGTGGCGGCCTCGACGGCCGGCGAGGGGAACGACGCCGCACGTAGTCGAGCCAGGTCGGCGCGGGTGAGCGTGTCGCGCGCGGGGGGACCGAGCAGGGAGCTCGTCGAGGCGGTGCGGTCGGGCG
This sequence comes from Cellulomonas pasadenensis, assembly GCF_047229365.1. Classification (NCBI taxonomy): domain Bacteria; kingdom Bacillati; phylum Actinomycetota; class Actinomycetes; order Micrococcales; family Cellulomonadaceae; genus Cellulomonas; species Cellulomonas pasadenensis. The sequence goes on from NZ_JBFTEP010000006.1 coordinate 26,854, forward strand.
TTGCCGCGGTGACGGCGCGGTCGAGGTCGGCACGCGACTGCCCGGGTACGGCGTCGCCAGCGGTCGAGCTGACGGGCGTCGTCTCGAGCAGAGCTCGAGCGGCGGGCAGGAGCACTGGCGCCGTGGTCGCGTCGATGCGGGCCCACTGCTGCACGGCCCGGCGGACGCCACCGGGCCCGGGCATCGCGAGCTCGCGGCCGTGGGCGACCAGGTAGGTCGCGTCGGTGGCGCCGGCGCGTACGTGTGTGGCGATCTTGTGGTCGATCGCGTGCAGCACGTCGAGGGCCTGGTCTCGCTCGGCGGGGGTCACGGCCGTGACGTCGACGAGCAGCGCCCGGGCTTGCTCGGAGTCGAGCAGCGCGAGGGCAGGTCCGCCGAGCTTCCCGCCGAGGTTGGTGGTGGCCTCGACGAGCTGGCGGTACCGCGCACGGCGCGTGCCGAGTGCCGGGTCGTCGCCGGTGATGCGCGCGAGGTCGTGGGTGAGCGCTGCCTGCGATCGCACGAGCAGGCGCATCGCCTCACCGTTGGGCCGCGCGTCGAGCCGTGCGGCGGTGTTGCGCAGGGCGGCCAGGACACCGGGCATGCCGGGGCGGACGGGCCCAGGGGTCACCTCGGGGGCGGCACGGTGGCCGCGCTCGTCGACGGTGGTGGGCAGGTCGTGCGCGCGGGTCCAGCGCCGGCACAGCTCGAGTGCGTTGAGCAGCCCGTCGGTGCTGACCTCGCGGCGGCCGCTCAGATTCCTGGCACCGCCGAGGCGGTGCCAGCCGGGGCGGCCCCCGATGCGCACGTCGAGCAGGATGAGCGCGTTGGTCAGGGCGGCGTTGTCGTCGACCACGCGCAGCCGCTCGGCGTAGTTGCGGCCGGGGGACGTGCCGGTGATGTCGGGGCGCCCGGGCGTGCGGGGATGTAGCTGGGGAAGACGCGCGACGGCGTCGAACTCGCGGTCCAGGCCGATGGTCGCGGCGACCGCGGCCTGTCGCCAGGACTCGACGGTGGGGTTCGGGTTCATCGTCCCGAGGTCGAGCGTCGAGGCCGCGGGCGTGAGGGTCGTCGTCGCCACGGCGATGCGGTTGAGGTGGTCCGCGAAGTGCCGCGCGGGACCCCACCGGACGTCGGCGCGTGCGACGTCGTCGGGCACGACGGCCTGGGTGGTGCGGTTGATCCAGGTGAGCACCGAGGCGCGGTAGGCCTGCACCAGCCGGCTCTCCTCGGCCGTCAACGGGCGTTGGGTACGGGCACGTGGCACGTCGGCGTCGACCAGCAGGTCGCTGAGCGCGGTGCGCAGCGCCGTGGCGGTCTGGGCGTAGGTCATGAGCGGGCGCCGAGGTCGTCGGCCTGCGGGTCGCCCTCCCACACCTGGTCGAGGTTGCCGATCAGCAGGCCCACCTCGAGCGCGTCGACGTAGCCACCGTCGCGCAGTTCCTCGAGCGCGCGGCGCGTGGCCTGGTAGTACCCGGCGCGAGGGCCGGCGCCGGCGTCGCCGGCTTCGGCCAGGTCCTCGGGTGCGTGCAGCTGCTCGAGGGCGGTCATCAGGTCGACGTAGCGCACCCAGGCGGGGTTCGTGTCGTCGGTGGACCGTGTGAGGGCGGCCAGGTTCGTACGGGCGGCCGCGTACGCGCCGTGGTGTCGTTCGTCCAGCACGCGATCACTCCACCTTCGCTCGAGGGGCCGCTGCACGGCCCGAAATGCCGGATGCTCGCCGCCCAACGTAGGGCACCGGTCACCGGTGTCTCATCGGCGCGCAGCCGCGGTGGTGGACAACCGGCCACGGGGCCCGGGTGGAGTCTGCTCGGCCAAGGGCCCCCGAGGGGTCGGGCCGCTGCGCGGCCCGGCTACCTGCTGGGCGCTGCGCGCCGCGCGCAGCTGTCGGGGTGGCCGGGTCGCTTCCGCGTCTCGCCGGGCCGGTAGCACCCCTGCGCCTCCCACCAAGCCGGCCCCCGCCGCCGCCCCGGGTGGTGGTCCGGGACGGTGCTCCGCACCAAGGGTGGCCGGGTTGGGCAGGTCGGGGCGGCGGGGGCCGGCTTGGTCGGAGCCTCTGCTCCGGGTCGCTACCTCGCGCCTGCCGGTGAGGCCCGAAAGACACGGGCGCTCACCGGCCGACCGACACGACCAGGAGAACCACATGACCACCAACGCCACCCCGTCCACGCCCACCGTGGTCGACGTCGACCCGCGCACCCTGCTGGTCGAGAAGAACGTGCGCACGGACGCCGCCCTGGACGCGGAGTTCGTCGCGTCGATCCGGGACCTGGGCGTCCTGACGCCGGTCCTGGTGCACCGCACGCCCGAAGGGCTGCGCGTGCGGGCCGGGCAGCGTCGCACCCTGGGCGCCATCGAGGCCGGGCGGGAGACGATCCCGGCACTGGTCGTCGAGGGCGACGACGACCAGGCGCAGCGGCTCGTCGAGCAGTGGAGCGAGAACCACCACCGCCGCGGCCTGTCGACGGCGGACGACGCGGCGGTGTTCGAGCAGCTGGCGCTGCTCGGCCTGTCGGCCGCGCAGATCGCCAAGCGCACCCACGCCAAGAAGGCGCACGTGACGGCGGCCCTGACGGTGCGCTCGTCGCAGATCGCCAGCGCGGCCACCGAGCGGTACGGCCTGACGCTGGACCAGGCCGCGGTCGTGGCCGAGTTCGAGGACGACCCCGAGACGGTCAAGGCGCTGACCGTCGCCGCGGTCAAGCAGCCCGGCCAGTTCGCGCACGTGGCGCAGCGCGCTCGCGACGAGCGCGAGCGTGCGGCCGCGCGCGCGGCGCTCGTGGAGGACCTGACCGGTCAGGGCATCACCGTCGTCGAGGGCCGCGGGGACCTGACCGAGCTGTACGACCTGGCGGGGCAGGACGGCGCCGCGCTGAGCGAGGAGGAGCACGCGACCTGCCCGGGACGCGGCGCGCGCGTGGCCTCGACGTGGGACGGCACGCTGGTCGTGGTCCACGGGTGCACCGCACCGCAGGACCACGGCCACGTGCGGCGCTTCGGTGGTGGCGCGGCTGCGGTCAGCGACGAGGAGGCGGCCGCGGCCAAGGAGGCCGAGCGGGCCGAGCGTCGTCGGGTCATCGAGAACAACAAGGCGTGGCGGTCCGCCGAGACGGTGCGCCGGCAGTGGCTGGCCGCGTTCGCCAAGCGCAAGAGCGCACCGTCGGACGCCGCCGCGTTCCTCGCCGTGGCGCTCACCCGACTGTCGAGCGTGGCCGACCTCGACAAGGCGACGCGCGAGCGGGGGAACCCGCTGGCACGCACGCTGCTCGGCCTGCCGGACGCCCCGGCCGGGTACTACGCCACGGACGAGGTGTTCGCCGGCGCCGTGGCCAAGGCCAGCGGCCCGCGCGCGCAGATGATCGCCCTCGTGGTCGTGCTCGCAGCGATCGAGCAGAACACGGGCGTGCACACCTGGCGGCACCCCTCCGCGCACGTCGGGGCCTACTTCACCGCGCTGCGCGCCTGGGGCTACGACCTGTCCGACGTCGAGGCAGAGGTGATCCCGCCGGCAGACGCTCCCGAGTGATGGCGTGCGTGCCCGGCCTGGTCGGCATCGAGCCGACCAGGCCGGGCGGCGGGTCACCACGGATTGGGGCCAGCGGGCACCCCGGCCGCGGCGCGCGGGTCGTAGTGGTGCGTGCACCGCAAGGAGGCCGTGCACGGGCCGCGCGCGCCCTACGTGAGATGCGTACGGGAGGCGAGGGTGCGGCCCGTGTGCGGACGGTCCGCCGGGTCCCGCTGTCCACCTGTGGGCGGCCGGAGCCGCGGAGCGGTTGGGCTCGGGCCGTCCACAGGTGGGCAGGGGGGGCGGGAGGTGACGGCTCGGGCGCCCCCTCGGACGGGTGCGAGTGACGATGCTGCGCACGGCGAGCTGTGCCGTCTGCGTTCCACCTGCCCTAGCCTCGCCTCCATGTCAGGCGCTCCTGCTTGGGTGAGTTACGCGGCACTGCTCCTGTCCGCCGGGTCGCTCCTTGTCGCCGCACTCGCGTACCGCGCGGGCGGACCGCGCCTGCGCCTGCACTCGTACCGAATCGCGGACTCGGCGCCCACCCCCTTCCCGCGCGGTGTGCCCGTGGAGCTCACGGTTGTGAACTCTGGCCGGGCAGCCGTCACCATCGAGGGATTCCACGTCACGCACCCCGAGGGCCGTCGACCGCTGGCGCACGTCCGTGACGCTCACGGCCCGGACCTGCCGCACCGGCTCGACGCCCACTCGAGCGCGACCTGGATCGTCGACGCGTTGCCCGCTGCCCGGGCCGTCGAGCAGAAGAGCGGCGGGCAGGACGACATGCTCGTGGGCCCAGCGCAGTTCCGATTCGTCGTTCGCGCGGGGAACGGCCAGGAGGCGCGCGAAAGCTACTCCTACACGGCCGTGCGGTTCATCGCCGAGGCAGGGCGGCGCGACTAGCGTTCGGGGCCGTCAAGTTCGCGGCCGCCCGTCGCCTTGCGGGCAGGTGCGAAGGCGCCGGTCGAGGGCGCACGCGCGGCGCTGGGTGTGTGCGGGAAGGACGCCGACCGCATGCTGCTCGCGCGGTCGCTGTGCCACTGGACATCGGCCTTGGCGAGCCCGTCTTCGGCCGTCGGCAGCAGGATCGTGCGGAGGTGTCGCGGGTCGGCGCCGGTGCGTGCGCTGGCGCGCACGAGCTCGGCGAGCCGGTGCTCGGGAGCGGCGGGGTTGACGTGCTGCAGCACGGCGTTGACGAGGGCGGTGTGCTGGCCGTTGAAGAACAGCGCGGCGCCGGCCGCAGCGGCGGTGGCCGAGCGCAGTTCGAGCGGGGCGGCCCGGTAGGTGCGTACGAGCGCGTCCACGCGGGCCGCGTCGCCGGCGGCGTGCAGCAGCACGGCGTCGCGCACGGGTCGGGAGTCGGCGACCATCGCCGCGATCGTGCTCATGGCGGTGGTGTGCTGCGGGCCGGACGGGCCGGGTGCGGCGAGTAGGTCGAGTGCTCGGCGTGCCGCGTCGGCGCGCAGCGACGGCTCGAGGTCGCGCGCGCCGCGCGCGGCTTGCTCGGTGAGCGGAGCGAACGCCGGCTCGGTGTCCGGTGTCATGCGCGCAGCGAGTTCTGCTCGTGATGCGGCGGGTGCCTGCAGGCCTTGCAGGACCGCCACCGCCGCGACGTCGGGCAGCGGCCGCGCCGGTGTCCACGCCTCGCCCGGCCGGGACACGGCCACGGTGTCACGGTCGACGTGGACCAGGAGCGGGACGCCGAGGTCGGCCGTGGCGAGGGTGGCGTCGGCCACCGCCTGGGCGCGCTCGGGTCCGTCCTTGCCGTACCCGATGACGAGCAGCGTGGACGCCTCGTAGGTGCGCGCCGGTGGGACGACCTCGGCGGCGATCGCCTCGGCCGCCGTGCGGGTGTCCGTGCCGTGTGGCCAGGTGGCCGGCATGACCGGTCCGGGCACCAGCTGCGCGTCGAGCGCGACGACGACCACGTGCTCGTCGCTGAGCTCGTAGCCCACGGTGTAGGGCAGGAGGGCGACGTACCGCTCGAGCGGGTCGCTGTCGCTCACGACGACGCCTCGCTGTCGTCGTGTCCGGACAGGTCGAGGGGAACGCGACGGGTGGTGCGCACGACGTCGACGGTCACCGCGGGCCGGTCCGCCGGCGTGTCCGCGGTGGCCGCCAGGTGCTCGTCGAGGCGCTGCTCGACGGGTGACTCGCTCATGCCGCGCCACCGTCCCCCGAGGTGGCCGGACCGGTGTCCGGACGCGCGCCAGCACCGTGCGTGGTGCCGTTGTCGGACGCGGGAGTCGCAGCGCCGCGGCGGGATGCTCGTCGTTGCGTGCGTCGGACCTTGTCCGGTGCGTCGAAGCCGATCTTGCGCAGCTCGTCGGCGGTCCAGCCGGCGCCTTCCGCGGCGCGGTACGCGCGGACGTCGTCACGCTCGGCGTCGCTGACGCGGCGCGCGATCTGCGCCTGGAGCTCTGCCAGTTCGCGCGCGCCCTGCTCGCGCACGTCTGCGACGTGCTGGCGTGCCACGGCGAGGGTCCGGATCGACTCGATCCGGGCCTCCTGTGCGCGGGTTGCTCGTGCGACTGCTTCGTCCACCGTCACGTTCGTTGCCATGTCCGAATGCTACGGATCGTCCGGCGCCGGCAACACCCCTGCACGACGATGCGTGCAGGTCACACCGCCGACAGCAGCATGACAACCTCAGCGGTGCCCCGGCGGAGCAAGCTATACACTTAGGTTCCCTAAGTGGCTTGTGACCTCGACCTCGAGGCCGAGGTCGGGCACACTGGTCGTGTGGTCCCCGCACAGGGCGGGGTCGCTGCGCTGGGCCGAAGGGCGGTGACAACGGTGAGCGATGACGCTCCTGCGGGTCGCCTGTTCGCGCGTCGCCGGCGCGCGAACGTGGCGGGCGGTCGCCAGCATCACCACAAGGTGAAGGTGACGCCCGAGGAAGAGGGCATGCTGCTGCGCCTGGCTGAGGCGCAGCGCGTGACGATCCCGCGCCTGCTGGTGGAGTCGACACTGGGTGCGGCGACGTCGGAGACGCCCACGCAGCGGCGCGACGCGATCGCGGAGCTGTTCCGTCTGCACCGGCTGCTGGCGGCCATCTCGAACAACGTGAACCAGATGGCCAAGGCCACCAACGCGACGGGGCAGGTGCAGGACGAGCTCGAGGCGACGCTGCGCGCGGTGCGGCGCACCGCGGAGCGCATCGATGCGGCGATCGACGGGTTGTCGCTGTCGTGATGCCGAACGTCGTGCGCGGTGACCGCATGGCCGGCCTGATGACGTACCTGGTCGGTCCGGGGCGCGCGAACGAGCACACCGAGCCGCACCTGGTCGCCGGCGACGGCGCGATGCTGGCGTGGCACGACGACGCGGAGCTGAGCCGCGACGGGGCCCTGGCGATCGCACGGCACCTGGACCGGCCGAGGAAGGCCACCGGTGTCGAGGTGACCGGGGGGCACGTGTGGCACTGCTCGCTGTCGCTGCGCGCCGAGGAGGGCGCGCTGAGCGATGAGCAGTGGCGCGCGATCGCGGACGACTTCGTGCGTGCGATGGACTTCGACGACGCCGAGGGCACGAAGGCGCCGTGCCGGTGGGTCGCGGTGCGTCACGGGGTGTCGACGAACGGGAACGACCACATCCACCTGGTGGTCAACCTGGTGCGCGAGGACGGCACCAAGGCGTCGGTGCACAACGACTTCAAGCGCGCGCAGACCGCGGCCCGTGCGTTGGAGGTCAAGCACGGGTTGGAGCCGTTGGAGTCGACGCGCGCCGAGCGCGCAACGCGTGGCTACGACCCGGCCGAGCGCGAGGCGCAGGCCCGCGCCCGGGCGCGGGCCAAGTACGAGCGGACGACGACCCGGCGCGGCGCGAGCGCGCCGGCGTGGACGGCGCTGCCCGGTGCGGACCGGCAAGCGCGGATCGCGGCCGAGCTGCGCACCGACCAGCCGCGATACCTGGTCGCACTCAAGGTCCGCGCGGCGGCCACCGCGAGCAACGACGAGGCCGAGTTCGTGCGCCGGATGCGCCGCAGCGGACTGCTCGTGCGGGCGCGGTTCGCGGACGGTCGCACCGACGTCGTGACGGGCTACTCGGTAGCCGAGCGGCCCGTCGCCGGCGAACGGCCAATCTGGTACGGCGGTGGTCACCTGGCGCGGGACCTGACCCTGCCGCGGTTGCGCGACGGGTGGCCGGACACCCCGACCGGCGCGAGCCAGGCCGCGGCCGAGTGGACCGCGGCCAAGCGCGGCCGGCGCGTGGTCGCACCCGGACGTGAGACGAGCGCACCGGACCCCGAGGCGTGGGCCCTGCAGAACGAGGAGCTGCGCGCGCTCGTCGAGCGCCTGCGCGCCGTGCCGGTCGACGACCGGGACACCTGGGCCACCGTCGCCCGGCAGACCGCCGGCGCGCTCGCCGCGTGGTCGAACGCGACGGAGGAGACCCCCGGTGACCTCGCCGCGGCCGCCGACGCGCTGTCCCGCTCGGCGCAGACCTACGGGCGCACGGTGCCACCGACGAAGGCCGGCACGGTCGCCATCTCCGGCGCCGCGATGCTGCTCGCCAGCGCCACGCGCGGCGGGCAGGGGACGGTCGCGCAGGCGGCGATGATCCGCTCCCTGCTCCGGCTCACCCAGGCCGTCCACGAGGCTGCCGCCGCGGCCGAGCAGACCCGGCACGCGCAGCTGCTCGCGCACGACACCCGCGCGCGGCTGGTGCGTGTGCGCGACGCCCTGCCCAAGCCCGTCGACGTCGCCGGCGCGCAGCCAGCCGGTGCGAGGACCGCGGTCCTCGAGCGCCCCCCGGTGACGCTCGATCCCGAGGCGCAGGCGGTGCTCGACCTGCTGCGCGCCGGGCAGGCGCGCGACGCCACCCCGGCGACGTCGCCGATCCCGAACGACGTCGAGCCGACGCGCGCGCGGCAGACCACACAGCGGGCCGCAGAGCGCGGCCCGGAGCGGTAGAAGGGGGCACGTCATGGCGGAGGAGACGGACGGCATCGAGGAGGCGTTCGAAGGTCAGCTGCGGGTGCTGGTGACGGCGGCCGCGCAGGTCGGAGAGCGCATCGTGCGGGCCCGCGAAGAAGCGCAGCGGCGCGCGCAGGCGACCAGCGAGCAGGAAGCGCGCGAGCTGGGGTCGCGGCTCGCGGCCGAGCAGCGCGCGGCACGTGCCGAGCTCGGCAACGTGTACCGGTCGGACTGGTGGGACCGCGCCACCCCCGAGCAGATCGGGCACACCTACCAGGTGGCCCGGGCGTGGTCGCAGGAGGACCCCGAGGCGGTGCGCGCCGAGAGCCGGATGCGCGACGAGCTGCGCACCCGGTACGGCGTGGACGTGAACCAGACGCACGCGGACCCGGCCGCGGTCCGCGCCGCCGTCGAGCGCGCCGAGCACGATCGGGCGCAGGCCGACGCCGACCGCGTCCGCGCGGCCGCGGACAGCGCCGAGGCGGCCCGGCTGGTGCAGCAGGCGGACCGCGAGGACGCACGCGCCGAGCAGGCCCGCGCGGCCGCCGAGCACGAGCCCGACCCTGACCAGCGGGCGCGCGCGACGGCCGACGCTGACCAGCGCGAGACGAGCGCCGGCGGCGCGCGTGAGGAGGGCCGCTCGCCGTACGACAGCGCGGAGCGGCGCAGCGCGACGGCGAGTGAGCTGGAAGCCAAGGGCATCGACCGGGAGCTGGTGGCGAGCCGGATGCACGCCGACGTCGCCCAGGCCAAGCCGGCGGGCGAGGCGGTGAAGGGCGCCCCGGCGGTCGCGGGCGCGAAGGCCCGCAAGGGGCGCGGCCGCGGCCCGCAGGTGCAGCGCACCGGTCTCGACCGCTGATGCCGGGCGCCGCGTTCAGATTCCGGAGTACGAGTGCTTGCCGTTGACGAAGAGGTTCACCAGCGTGAAGTTGGCCAGGACGACGGCGTAGCCGATCCAGACCAGGTAGGCGGCGCGTCGCCCGATCCATCCGCGCGTGGTGCGGGCGTGCAGGTAGGCGGCGTAGACGACCCAGGCGACGAACGTGGCGACTTCCTTGGGGTCCCATCCCCAGTACCGGCCCCATGCTTGCTCGGCCCACACCGCGCCACCGATAAGCGTGAGGTCCACAAGATGAACCCGACGGCGTTGAGCCGGAACGACAACGCCTTGAGGCGTTGCGCGGAGGGTGCGGTGCTCAGCCAGCTCCACGCAGGGGCCGTGATCGCCCAGCGCCGAAGCGGGCGGCGCAGCCCTTCGGCGACGCTCCAGGGGCGGGTCAGCCGGGAGCGGCCCGTTTCGCGTCCGTCCTGGAGGACCTGCAGCACCGAGACAGCGAACGCGACGGTGAAGATGCCGGTGGCGGCGATCGCGACGCCGACGTGGATCACGAGCCAGTAGCTCTGCAGCGCGGGCTGGACCTGATCGGCGCGCACGAAGAACGCGTTGAGGGCGAGGACGAGCGCAATCACGGCCAGCCCCATGACCACCACCCCGACGAAGGGGATGGCACGGGCGCGGCGGGTGGCCAGGAAGACGGCGACCGCGACGGCGACGCCGATGAGGGAGAACTCGTACATGTTCGCGGTCGGTGAGCGGCCTGCCGCGACGCCGCGCAGCACGATGCCGGTGAGCAGGAGCACCGCGCCGAGCGTCGTCGTGGAGCGCGCGACGCCTGCCGCTCGCCCGCCTGCGACCGGTGTCACCTCGCCGGGGCTGATGGGCGCGCCGGCAGGGGCCGGGGTGGAGGTCGCGAGCGCCGCGCGTGGCTGCGCAGGGCGAGAGCCCTTGGATGGCGCCGTCCCTGCCAGGGCCGGCTCGGCATGGGGCTGCGCCGGCGCCGCGCCGCGGTGGGTGCGTCCGGCGGCCTCGGCCACATGTGAGAGGGCGACGGAGTACGCGATCAGCGCGACCGTGAAGGTCGTCGCTGCGCCCCAGATCAGTACGGTGCTGATGTCTCCGACGTCCACCCGTTCCCTCTCGTCCTCCCCCGGGGCGCGCGCCCTTCTACTGGGCGCGGTCGACAGCTGCGCGGGGTCACCGCGTGTGCAAGGGGGTTTGCGAGGCTATGCGCCGGCGGCGCCGGAGTCGGTGATCGGGCGGCGGTCTTCAGGGAACCTTCAGCGCCTGAGCGCACGGCGCCGCGCAGGCGGGACTTAGTCGTGGTGCGCGCTCTCGTGCGAGCGGTGGCCGACCGGCTCGAGCTGCAGGGTGCAGTGCTCCATCGCGAAGTGTTCACCGAGGCACTCGTCGAGCGCGTCCAGGACCGCACCGGGGCGTCCCTGGTCGATGCACTCGTCGTCGACGACGACGTGCGCCGACAGGGCGGTGACGCCGCTGGTGATCGTCCAGGCGTGCAGGTCGTGCACGTCGACGACGCCGGGTACCTCGCGCATGTGGTCGCGGACCTGCTCGAGGTCCAGGCCCTTGGGTGTGGCCTCGAGCAGGACGTCGACGACGTCGCGCAGCAGGGACCAGACGCGCGGGATGATGAACACCCCGATCGCGACGGAGGCGATGACGTCGGCGCGGGTGTACCCGGTGGTGGCGATGACGATGCCGGCGATGATGACGGCGATCGAGCCGACCAGGTCACCGAGGACCTCGAGGTAGGCGCCGCGCACGTTGAGGCTCTCGTGCTGGCCGGTGCGCAGGATCAGCAGGCTGGCCAGGTTCGCCACGGCGCCGGCGACCGCGACGGTGAGCATGAGTCCGGTCGCGACCTCGGGTGGGTCGTTCCAGCGTTGCACCGCCTCGACGATGACCCAGATCGCCAACCCGCCCAGCAGCAGCGCGTTGGCCAGGGCGGCGAGGATCTCGGCGCGCTGCAGCCCGTAGGTGCGGGTGTTCGTCGCGGGCCGTGCGGCCAGGGTGCTGGCGACCAGGGCGATCGCGACGCCGGTGGCGTCGGTGAGCATGTGCCCCGCGTCGGCGAGCAGGGCCAGCGAGCCCGAGACCAGTCCGCCGACGACCTGGGCGCCGACGACGCTGAGGGTGATGACCAGCACCAGGACCAAGCGCTTGCGGTGCTGGGCGGTCGCGGTGCCGTGCCTGTGGGTGTGCCCGGCGCTCATCGTGCGTTCTCTCCTTCGGTGGCAAGCACCTGCCGCCGCCGCCCGATCCCGGGGACGAACCGCCCGACGCGTGCGGTGTAGTGGGCGTACTGCTGGCCGTGAACCTGGCGCAGGTACGGCTCCTCGACGACGCGGACCTGCAGCTCGACGGCGAGCACGAGGCTGACCAGGGCCGCGACGGTCACCAGGGTGGGGGCGAGCAGGCCCACGCCGGTCAGCGCGGTGATCATGGCGGTGAAGATCGGGTTGCGCACGAGCGCGAACGCGCCGGTGGTCACCAGGCTCGTGCGCTCGCCCGGGTCGACGCCGATGCGCCAGGAGGTGCCCATCGCGGACTGCGCCCCGAGCACCGCGGCGAACCCGAGCACCGCCGCGACCAGGCCCACCCAGCGCAGCGCTGCCGGCAGGGCGGCCGGCTGCGGTCCGATGCCGGCCACGGCGAGCGCCGGGCCGGCGGCGCCGAGCACGACCGCGGCCGCGAACAGCACCCCGCCCCACCACTGCGCCGATCCGGGCTCCCCGGACAGGCCCAGGTAGCCGCTGGTGCCGGTGCGTCGTCGGTGCAGCCAGGTCCGCACGCCGAACGCCGCCACGACCCCGAGCAGGTACAGGCCAGCGCGAGGTCGGCCGCGGTCTCAGTCGTCATCGTCGTCGTCCTCGACCAGCTCGCCCTCCCAGGCCTCCTTGCCTTCGTGGATCGCGAACGCCGCGATCACGAACGCCGCGACCGGGTCCAGCCACGCGGCGCCGGTCAGCGCGTAGAGCCCGACGCCGGCCAAGGTGGAGATGCTCAGCAGCACGCAGATCCGCGTCTCGGCGGCGTCGGCGAGGATCAGGTTGTCCCTGAGCCGCAGGCCGACCGTGCGCTTCATCGCGGCCAGCACGGGCATGACGATGATCGAGGCCACGAGCAGCGCGATCGCCAGCGGCGAGCTGTCGGGAGCCTCGCCGTCGATCAGGCTGCGGATGCCCTCGATGGTGACGTAGGCGGCCAGGACGAAGAACGTCACGGCGACGGCCTTGAGCGCCAGCCGCTCCTTGCGCTCGTCCGCCTCGCCGTGGCGCAGCCGCGCGGACAGGCGCAGCGCGACCAGGACGCCCGCGATCGACTCGATCGCGGAGTCGACGCCGAACCCGACCACCGACACCAGCCCGGCCAACAGGCCGGCGGTGATCGCGACGGCACCCTCGACGACGTTGTACGCGACGGTGAACTGCGCCAGGCGCAGCCCGCGGCGGGTCAGGCGTTCGACCTCGACGACGTCGAGCTCGCCGGTCGCGCTCATGCCGTCACCTGCTCGCTGCCGGCCGCGGCGGTGCCGAAGGTCGGGCACAGCGTGACCGCATCGCCGGTCAGTGCCAGCAGCCGCTCGGCGGCCGCGAGCAGGTCCATCAGCGCCTCGGGGTGGTTGAGGCTAAACACCGAGGCGCGGCCCTGTGGGCGTGAGCTGACCAGGCCGCAGTCACGCAGGCACGCCAGGTGCTTGGACACCGTGGACTGCGCCAGGCCCAGGTGCTCGGTCAGGTCGACCACCCGGTGCTCCCCCAGGGCCAGGTGGCGCAGGATCGTCAGCCGCGAGGGATCGCTGAAGCCGTGGAACAGGCACACCGCGGCCTCGAACGCGTGCGACTCGTCCACCGCGACCTCATCGCGCCCGGTCTCTATCATCGCCATAACTCGATGATAGGGCCAGATGGTGTGACCAAGGCAAGCCTCAGGTGTCGCGTCGGGTCACACGGGCGGCTGGAAGACCGCAATGGCGCCCTGCAGGGCCTCGGTCCATCGGCTCCACAGGCCGGTGACCAGCGCCAGGCCGATGAGGATGAGGAACGCCCCGCCGGCGCGGGAGATGGCCAGGCGGTGGCGGCGCACCAGGTCGAGCACGCGGCTGCTGCGCTGGACGCCGGCGGCCACCAGGACGAACGGCACCCCGAGTCCGAGCGCGTACGCGCCGGACAGCAGCGCGCCGCGCGCCGGGGAGCCGCCCTCGAGGGACAGCGCGATGACCGCGGCCAGGGTTGGACCGATGCAGGGCGTCCAGCCGAGGCCGAAGGTGACGCCCAGGATCGGGGCGCCCCACAGCGTGGCCGGGGGCCGACGGTGGCTGCGCAGGTCGCGCTGCAGGAACGGCAGGCCGCCGAGGAAGGCGACGCCCATCACGATGACCACGCCGCCGAGGATCCTGGTGATCGGGTCCTGCCAGCGCAGCAGGGCGGCGCCGAGCGAGCCAGCGAGCACGCCGAACGTCACGAACACCGCCGCGAAGCCGACGACGAACAGCGCGACGCCGAGGACCAGGCGTCGACGCGAGGGGACGAGGCGATCGCGGTCCGCGTCCGGTGCCGGGACGCCGGTGGGAACGCTCTGGGCGGTCAGGCCACCGAGGTAGCCCAGGTACCCAGGGACCAGCGGCAGCACGCACGGCGAGGCGAACGAGACCACACCGGCGATGGCTGCGACCAGGACGGCGAGCACGACCGGGCCCGAGAAGGCGGTGGTGGCGAACAGGGAGCCGATGTCGGACATGGGTGGTGCGTGGTCCTCGAGCAGTGGATCGGGTGGTCGGTGCGGGTGCGGGGGTGGTCTCGCTCAGCACGTCGTCGACCATCGTCCGCAGTGTCGAGGCCTCGGCCAGTCCGATGATCCGCCCGGCCACGCGCCCCTGGGCGTCCAGGCCACGCGCTGGTGTGGTCAGCCGACGCGGATGAAGGTGGGGTTGGCCTGCCAGATGTCGCGGATCTGGATGGTCTTGCCGGGGACGGGTGCGTCGACCTGCTGGTTGCCGCCGGCGTAGATCGCGATGTGGCCGGGGGTCCAGATGAGGTCTCCGGGCTGGGCCTGGTCGCGCGGGACCACGGTGCCGGCGTAGCGCTGCTCGCTGGAGGTGCGTGGTAGGGAGATGCCGACCTGGGTGTAGACGTAGGAGGTGAAGCCGGAGCAGTCGAACCCGGCGGGGGTCGTGCCGCCCCACACGTAGGGGGTCCCGACGAGGCTGGCGGCGATCTCGACGATCGCGTTGCCGCTCGCGCTGGCCGGTGCGGGGGCGCCGATCGGCTCCTCGACGCTCACCGACTCCTGGACGTCCTGCTCCGCGCCGACGGCCTCGTCTTCCTCGATCTGGGGTGAGGCCTGCGGCTGGGCGACGACGGGCGCCGGAGGGGGCGGTGCAACGGCTGTGACGACGGGCGCGTCGATGGTGAACGTCGCCGTGGCCGGTGCTGACACGATCGGCGCGGCGGCGAGCAGCTCGCGCGCGGAGGCGACCAGCACGGAGGAGTCGACGCTGTGGACGTGGGCGCCGTTGGAGGACGGGGCGGCCGCGGCGGGGACGGCGAACAGGGAGACCACGAGCCCGGAGGATGCGGCGACGGCGCCGGCGCGGTGGCCGATCTGCGGCACGAGCTCGGAGACGGCGTCGTGCACGTCGGACAGGGCGGTGGTGGGCGGGCCGTCGAGACGGTGGCGTGCGGGCATGGGGTGGCTCTCCTGACGCCTGTGAGGTGAGCTGTCGGGTTCGGGCGGGAGCTGCCCGGCCGGCGTGTGCCGGCTTCACCCCGAGGGCACCGTGGTGCCCGTGGAACGGTGGTTCCCCCACTCCTGCCATGTCGTCTCGTGGGTCGTCTGGGGCGGTGGCAGGACTCGGCGTCCGCCCAGACGGCACCCGATGGAGCTCGGGCCCGCTCGACTGTAGGAAGACGACGGGGCGCTGTCATCGACCCGTCCAGCACCGCGCGGCGCGTTCTGCGGTCCCGCAGCGGTGTCTTCGAGCAGGTGAGCGCGGTGCAGCGTCGCTGAGTGCCCGATACGCCCGGGCGTCGATCTTGATCAAACCTTCATCACCGCCCAGATGCCCTGGTCCTGGGCGGCCCACCGGCGCTCGAGCGCGTCCCGGAGCCGGCGCCAGGGTGCTCGGAGATCTGATCACAGCCGCGGACGTCGTAGCGTCCTGCGCCGTGACCCACGACCCATCCGACGCTGACCACGCACGCACGCCTGCGCTGACGGCGTGCTCGTTGTGCTGTGGGGAGACGCTCGGGGAGGACGATTCCCGCCCGGGCGGTCAGCACCGACGCCTGGAGGACCTGCAGGCGCGAGGACTAACCCGGGTGACGTGGGTCGAGTGCCTGGACTAGTGCAACCGTGGTGATGTCGTGGTCGCCCGCCCGCGCCGCCGTTCGCCGCAGCACTCCCCCGTGTGGTTCGCGCAGCTCGCCGGCGACACGGCCACGGACGAGCTCGCGACCTGGCTGCAGGCCGGCGGGCCCGGGGAGTCCCCGGTCCCTCGACTGTTGTCCGGCCTGGTCGTGCAGCGCAGCATGGGAGAGCAGGATCCGACCGACTGAGCCGGGCGCACACCTCTGGGCGATGAAGGTTCGGTCAAGAACAGCATGAGCGGGAACACCCCGCCGTGGACGACGGTTCTGCGGATACCCCCCAGGGGTATCGAGAGGAGTAGGCCGATGGTGCACGACGACCCCCACACCCACCAGCACGGCGCCCCGCCGACCGAGCCGGTGCCGCAGCACTCCGGCCACGGCGAGCACGTGACGGGCGAGCGCCACCACGGCGGCGCCACGCCCCCCGGCCATGATGGGCAGGGCGGCCACGAGCACGCCGGGCACAGTGTCGGCCACCAGGCCGGGCACGAGCATGCCGGGCACGGCAACGCCGGCCACGCCCATCACATCGCCGCGTTCCGCGACCGGTTCTGGTTGAGCCTGGTCCTGGCGGTCCCGGTCGTGGCGTTCAGCCACATGTTCGCCGAACTCGTGGGCTACCAGGTGCCCGACTTCCCGGGGGCGATGTGGATCTCCCCGGTGCTGGGCACGGTCATCTTCGTCTACGGCGGGTGGCCGTTCCTGACCGGCGCCGCCGTCGAGGCCCGCTCGCGCCGCCCGGGGATGATGCTGCTGATCTCCCTGGCGATCACGGTCGCGTTCGTCGCGTCGTGGGCGACCACGCTGGGAGCTGGCATGGCGCTGGACTTCTGGTGGGAGCTGGCGCTGCTGATCGTGATCATGCTGCTCGGGCACTGGCTCGAGATGCGTGCCCTCGGCGCGGCCTCCGGGGCGCTGGACGCCCTGGCCGCGCTGCTGCCCGACGTCGCGGAGCGGATCAGCGCGTCCGGCACGGAGGAGGTCGCGCTGGGCGACCTGCGCACCGACGACGTCGTGCTCGTGCGCGCCGGCGGGCGCGTGCCGGCCGACGGGGTGATCGTCGACGGCGAGGCGCACCTGGACGAGGCGATGGTCACCGGTGAGTCACGCCCGGTGCGCCGCCGGGTCGGCGACACGGTCATCGGCGGGACCGTGTCCACCGACAGCACGCTGCGCGTGCGGGTGACCGCGGTGGGTGAGCAGACCGCCCTGGCGGGCATCCAGCGGCTGGTCGCCGACGCGCAGGCGTCGAGTTCACGCGCGCAGGCGCTGGCCGACCGGGCCGCGGCACTGCTGTTCTGGTTCGCGCTGGGCGCCGGTGTGCTGACGTTCGTGACCTGGGCGCTGCTCGGTGACGTGCCGGCGGCCATCGAGCGGACGGTCACCGTCCTGGTCATCGCCTGCCCCCACGCCCTGGGGCTGGCGATCCCGCTGGTGATCTCGATCTCCACCGAGCGTGCCGCGCGCGCCGGAGTGCTGGTCAAGAACCGCCTCGCGCTGGAGCGGATGCGGACCATCGATACGGTGCTGTTCGACAAGACCGGCACCCTGACCCAGGGCGCCCCCACGCTCACGGGCGCCGCACCGGTGGCCGGGGTCGAGCGCGAGGACCTGCTGCGCACGGCGGCCGCGGCCGAGAGCGACAGCGAGCACCCGCTCGCGCGCGCGATCGTCGCCGCCGCGGGCGCGGACCTGCCCCCCGCGCGGGACTTCCGGACCCTTCCCGGTCGCGGGGTGCGGGCGCTGGTCGAGGGACGTGCGGTGCACGTCGGTGGTCCGGCGCTGCTCGACGAGCTCGCCGTCGACGTGCCGCGCGACCTGCGCGAGGCGACGGCCCCCTGGCTCGAGCGCGGTGCATCGGTGCTGCACGTCGTGCGTGACGGGCAGGTCCTCGGCGCGGTCGCGGTCCAGGACGCGGTCCGAGCCGAGTCCCGGCAGGCCGTCGACGCGCTGCACGCCCGCGGCGTGCGGGTCGCGATGATCACCGGCGACGCCCAGCAGGTCGCCGACGCCGTCGCCCAGGACCTGGGCATCGACGAGGTGTTCGCGCAGGTCCTGCCCACCGACAAGGACGCGAAGGTCGCCGCCCTGCAGCAGCGTGGACACCGCGTCGCGATGGTCGGCGACGGCGTGAACGACGCCCCGGCACTGGCGCGCGCCGACGTGGGCATCGCGATCGGTGCCGGCACCGACGTCGCGGTGGAGTCCGCCGGTGTCGTGCTGGCCTCCGACGACCCGCGCGGGGTGCTGTCGGTGATCACCTTGTCCCGGGCGTCCTACCGCAAGATGTGGCAGAACCTGGTGTGGGCCACCGGGTACAACGTCATCGCGGTGCCGCTGGCGGCCGGTGTGCTGGCGTTCGCCGGGTTCGTGCTCTCCCCCGCGGTCGGGGCGGTGCTGATGTCGGTGTCCACGATCGTCGTGGCGGTCAACGCCCAGCTGCTGCGCCGCGTCGACCTCGACCCCGCCCGGGTGGCGGCCGCGCGGGTGCGCGATGGGGTGTCATGATCTGCGCGACCAAGGAGGTTCCCCGGTGAGGATCGTGGCTTCGCGCGTGCGGCGCCAGCTCGGTGCGCTCGTCGCGCTGGCGGCCGTGACCGGCGCGGCCGGCTGTACCGGCCCGGGCGGGGCAGGCCAGTCCGCCGACCCGCAGCGCCAGGGCGAGGCAACGTACCAGGCGGCGCCCAGCGCTCACGTGCATGCGGTGGCGATCAGCCAGTGGGACGGCCTGACGTACGCCGCCACGCACGACGGGCTGTTCCGCTTCGGTGACGGTGAGCCGCAGCGCCTGGGCCCCGTGATCGACCTGATGGGTTTCACCATCGCCGCACCGGACCGGTTCCTCGCCTCCGGGCACCCCGGGCCGGGCGCGGACCTGCCCGAGCCGCTCGGCCTGGTCGAGTCCCGTGACGGCGGGCAGAGCTGGACGCCGCTGTCCCGCGGCGGCGAGTCCGACTTCCACGCACTGACGGCCGCCAGGGCGGACGTGCTCGGGTTCGACGGGCGCGAGCTGCTGCGCTCCGGTGACGGCCAGACGTGGCACACCCTGCCGGTGCCCGCCGCGCCGCATGCACTGACCGCGAGCCCGTACTCCACGACCGTCCTGGCGACCAGCGAGAGCGGGCTGCTGCGTTCACCGGACGCCGGCACCACCTGGCAACCGGTGCCCGGTGCGCCGCTGCTGCAGGTCGCGACGTTCGCGGACGTCACGACCGCGTTCGGCATCACGCCCGACGGGGTTGTGGCGCGCAGCGACGACGCCGGACAGACGTGGACGACGGTCGCCGAGCTCGGCCAGGCCCCGCACGCGGTCGGTGCGCGGCGCACCGCCAACGGGAAGGTCCGCCTGGTCGTTGCGACCGCGCAGGGCCTGACCGTCTCCGATGACGGCGGGGCCACGTTCCACGACGGCCTGTGAGCCCTGCCGGCGGATGCACGAAGGGGACCGTCCAAGGACGGTCCCCTTCGCGTGTTCGGGAATTGCTGGCGCTCAGCCGAGCTCGCGCAGCAGGTTCTCCATCTCGGTGATCTCCATCGTCTGGTCGTCGATGATCGTGCCCGCCAGGTCGACCGCCTCGGGGTTCTCCCCCTCGGCGCGCTGGGTCTCGGCCATCTCGATCGCGCCGCGGTGGTGGTCGGTCATCAGCTCCAGGAAGCGGCGGTCGAAGTCGACGCCGGACAGGGCCGACAGCTCGGCCATGACCTCCTCCTGGCTCATGCCCTCCATGTCCATGCCACCGTGGTCCATGCCGCCGTGGTCCATCGCCTCGGGCGTCGTGGGCTCGCCCCACTGCTCGAGCCAGCCGGTCATCAGCTCGATCTCGGGTCCCTGGGCCGCGGAGATCCGCTCGCCCAGGGCGCGCACCTGCTCGTTGGAGGCCTTCTGCACGGCGAGCTCGGCCATCTCGATCGCGCCCTGGTGATGGACGATCATCATCTGCGCGAACTCGACGTCGGCATCGTTGTGCGCGGCGGCGTCCGCGCTCTGCTCGGCGGTGGTCTCGGCGGCGCTGGGCGACTCACCGCCGGCGGGCGCGGCGTCGTCGGAGCAGGCGGCCAGGGTCAGGGCGAGGGTGCCGGCGATCGCGACCGCGCTCAGACGGCGGCGGATGGTCGTGGTCATGTGGTGCCTTCCTGTGGTGCGGTGCGAGCTCAGTGCGCGGTGCTGCTGCTCGTGCAGCAGTCGGCGCCGGCGCCCGTGGCGGCCGTGGACGTCGAGCAGCAGCCCGCGTCCTGCGCGGTGGTGTCCTCGACGGTCGTGGTCTGGCAGCAGCTGGCCATGGCGTCTCCTTCGTGTCATACGGGGCGGCACGGGCCGGCCCGACCGGTAGCAGGGACCGGGGCGCCAGGCTCCCGTGTGTGCTGTGCGGCGCTGCGCTCTGCGGCGCCGAGCGACACCTTGACTATCTCCCCGCCGCCTTGAGGGGGCCTCGCCGCACGGTGAAGGTTTGATCAAGAACCCGCCGGCGGGGCGCCGACGGACGCCGGCGGCGCTGCGGCGGCGGTTCCCGCGTCGCCGTCACCGGCCGGTGCAGGGGGTGGCGGGGTCGGTCGTGCGCGCTGGACGGGGAACAGCCGGCCCAGCGCCCAGAGCACCGCCGCCAGGGCCAGCGCCCACACCAGGACCATCGCCACCCAGCCGCCGGCCGTCGTCGGCGTGCACCACAGCCCCATCGCCGTCTCCTCGGGTGTGCGGGTCGTTGCCTGTGCTCAGGCTGCTGGTGGTCGGTCAGGGCTGGTATCGCGGTCGATGAAGCATCACTGAAGATCGCCGCACCGGTGCGCGGGGAAGCTCGATGACGAACTGCGTGCCGGTACCCGCGCCCGCGCTCTGCGCGGTGATCGACCCGCCGTGGGCGTGCACCAGCCCGCGGGCGATCGCCAGGCCGATCCCGGTGCCACCGTGGCCGCGGTCGCGGGCGGTGTCGACCCGGTAGAAGCGCTCGAACACGAACGGAAGGTGCTCGGCGCTGATGCCCTCCCCCGTGTCGGTGACGGCGAACCGGGTCCCGGTCGGGGTACGCGCGGCGGACAGGGTGACCCGCCCACCGGCAGGGGTGTGCCGCAGCGCGTTGTCCAGCAGGTTGGTCAGGACCTGCCCGAACCGGTCCTGGTCGACCAGGACCGGCTCGAGGCCGCGCGGCACGTCGACGTCGAGCCGCACCCCCGCCTGGGCGAACCGGTCAGCGAACGCGGCCGCGGTGTCCTGCAGCAGCTCCCGCGGGCTGACCGGTTCACGGCGCATCTGCTGCTCGCCGGTCTCGGCTTGGGTCACCGCCGCCAGGTCGGAGGCCAGGCGGGTCAGCCGCGAGGCCTGCGCGCGCAGGACGTCCACGGTCTGCGGGGTCAGCTGCTCGATGCCGTCCTCGAGGCCGTCGAGGTAGGCCGAGATCGTCGCGACCGGGGTGCGCAGCTCGTGCGCGACGTCGCTCATCAGCCGTCGACGCAGCGTCTCGACGTTCTCCAGGCGCGCGGCCATCTCGTTGAACGAAGTGGCCAGGGCGTCGAACTCCGCGCCGATGTGCGGGGCCGGCACCCGCGCCTCGTACCGGCCGGCGGCGACCTGCGCGGCCACGGTGGACATGTGCCCCAAGGTCGCGGCCAGCCGCCGCGCCAGCACGACGCTGGCCAGCAGCGCCGTCAGGGCGGCGGCGAGCAGCGCGACCAGCAGCGTCAGCGCGCTGGCCGAGACGAACGCCTCCTCGGCGTGCTCGACCACCGTCCCGGCCGAACGCTCGGCCTCGAGCATGTGCTGGTGGAACAGGACCGGACCGGTCGCGGAGGCGACCAGCCAGGCTGTCAGGGCGGCGGTGATGATGACCAGGGCCATCGCGGCCAGCAGGCGACCGGCGATGCCGCGGCGGGCCTGCCGCCACCGGCTCACCGGCCGGTCCCCATCCGGTACCCGACGCCGCGGACCGTGCGCACGTACTTCTGCTCGGCGGCGCTGTCGCCGAGCTTGCGCCGCACGTGGAGCAGATGGACGTCGACCAGGTGCTCGTCACCGATCCACTCGTGCCCCCACACCTCCCCGATGAGGGCGCGGCGGGTGAACGCCCGCTGCGGGTGGGCCGCCAACGCGGACAAGATGTCGAACTCGGTGCGGGTCAACGCGACCGGTTCGTCCTCGACGCGGACCTCCCGCCCGACCGGGTCGATGCGCAGCGCACCGAAGGTCCACCACGCCGTCTGCCCGCCAGGCTCCCCCGCCGCGCGGCGGGGGCGGCGCTGCAGGACTCCGATCCGTGCGACGAGCTCACGTGGGCTGAACGGCTTGGTCATGTAGTCGTCCGCGCCGACCTTGAGCCCGACGAGCACGTCGACCTCGTCCGCGCGGGCGGTGAGCATCACGACGTAGCAGTCGGAGAACGTGCGGATCTGCCGGCACACCTCGATCCCGTCGACCTCGGGCAGGCCGAGGTCGAGCACGACCACGTCCGGGTCGCGGTCGCGTGCCAGCGTGATGCCGGTGTGCCCGTCGAACGCCAGGTCGACCTCGAACCCCTCCCGCTCGAGGTACCCGGCGACCAGCTGCGCCAACGGTCGCTCGTCGTCGACGACCAACGCCCGGTGCGCCGCCTGTGAGGTGCTCATGCGGCCAGTGTGATCGGCACTCGCGCCGCGAAGGGCCACCGGCCGGTGCTGTCGCCTGCTCCTTCATCGAATTTTGACCGTTCGGCGACCGGTTCGACCGCACGTCGCCGCGAGCCTGGTCGCGGCTCCCATGGACGCACCAGGCGCGCAGCGAGCCGGCCGTTTGGAGGGCTCATGGTCACCGCGAACGTACCGACCACCCGGATCACCGTCGTGCAGGTCAGCGCCTGCCACTACTGCGCCGAGGCCGAGCAGACGCTGCAGGACCTGGCCGCCGACTTCGACTTCGAGGTCGTGCGCGTACCGGTGCTCAGCGCCCACGGGCAGCAGCTGGTCGCGCTGCACCGCCCCGCGATGGCCCCGCTGGTCCTCCTCGACGGAGTCTTCTTCAGCGCGGGCCGGCTGCCCGCCAAGCGGCTGGCCGCGCTCCTGACCCGGCGGCGCGAGTCGGCCGGGGTCCTCGTCGGGGGCGATCGTGGGCAGTGAGCTGCTGACCACCGGCAGCGTGATCGCCGCATTCCTGGCCGGTGGGGTCGCGTTGTTCGCGCCCTGCTGCATCGTCTTCCTGGCGCCCAGCTACCTCGCCGGCGCCGTGCGCAACCGCCGCTGGCAGCTGCTGCCGCTGACGTTCGTGTTCGCGGCCGGCCTGGCGCTGGTGATGCTGCCGCTCACCCTGGGCGCGAGCCTGCTGGCCGGTGCGATCGCCCGATACCACGCACCGCTGTACTACGCGGGTGGGGCGTTGATGTTCGCCCTGGCGGCCCTGGCCGTCTCCGGGCGGATGTGGTCACTGCCGCGTGTGCTGCGCGCCCCGGACACCACCGGCGGGGACGGCGCGAGCTTCTTCGCCCTGGGCGTGTTCTCCGGTGTGGCGTCGGCGTGCTGCGCACCGGTCCTGGCCGGGGTGATGACCCTGTCGGCGCTGTCGGCCACACCCGCCGGCGGGTTGCTGCTGGGTCTGGCGTACGTGTTCGGCATGGTCTTCCCGCTGTTCGTGATGGCTCTGCTGTGGGACCGGACCCGCCTGGGCGAGAAGCAGTTCTGGCGGGTCCGCCCGGTCCGGCTGCGCCTGGGTCCGCGCGTGCATGAGACCAACACGGTCAACCTCGCCGTCGCGGTGGGTTTCGCCGTGATGAGCGTGTTCGTCCTCGCACTGGCCGGCCAGAGCGACATGTCCCGCGGCACCGCGGCCCAGGAGTGGGCCGGGGGCTGGCTGACCGACGCGTTCCTGCAGCTGCAGGCGTGGGCCGCACCGGTTCCCGAACCCGTCCAAGGTCTGCTGCTGTTCGCCCTCGCCGCGGTCTTCGTGTGGGCGACGCTGCGCGGGCGATCCCGCGGCGGCCCGCCGGCGCCGCCGCTGACCGAGGACACCCCTACCGTCCAGGACTCGCCCGCGATGACCGCACATGCCGGGCCCGGCGCCGTCGCGTCCTGCCACACTCCGACCCCGAGGACCGAGCGATGACGTCAGGATCGGCCGTCCGCCGCCAGCAGGAACGCCAACGCATCACCGCGCGGCTGCGCGCCGAGCAGGCGCACATCCGCACACGCCGGCGCGTGCTCATCCTCGGCGCGTGGGGTGTGCTCGCGCTGTTCGCCGTCGCCGTGGTCACCGCGGCGCTGCTCTCGGCGCGACCACAGCAGTCGAACGACGTGCGCGCCGCACCCGACTTCACTTTGCCGGCCTCGGACGGCACGTCAGTAACGTTGTCCGACCTACGCGGAAAGCCAGTACTGCTGTACTTCAACGAGGGCGCCGGCTGCGACGCGTGCATCGTGCAGATGACCCGCATCGAGCAGGAGAACGGGTTCGCCGAGGACGGCATCACCGTCCTGCCGGTCGTGATGAACACCGCCGAGCAGATCAACGCCGACCGTGAACGACTCGGCGCGCGCACCGCGTTCCTGCTCGACGACGGCACCGTCTCCGGCGCCTACGGCACGCTGGGCACCGGGATGCACGCGGGTCTGCCCGGGCACGGCTTCGTGCTGATCGACGCCCAGGGCCAGCAGATCTGGCAGGGCGACTACCCCTCGATGTGGATCGACCCCCCCGAGCTGCTCGACGTCGTGCGGAGCAACCTGGCCGCGACGGCTTGAGCGCGGGTCGCGCCGTGGCGGACACCCGCCCACAGGACCGGGCGCGAAGGAACCGACCTGCCCGTCGCAGGGCGAGTCAGCCGAGCTGATCGCGGAGCGTGTTCATCTGCTCGAGCTGCCCCAGTTGTCCGTCGTGGATCTCCTGCTCCAGCTGTTGTGCCGCTGGGCTCCCGTCCGAGGCGAGTGCGACATCGGCCATCATGATTGCCGACATGTGGTGGCTGCTGAACACGTCCAGCCACTTGCGATCGAACGCCTCCCCCTCGAGTGCCATGAGCTCGGCCATCTCCTGCTCGTTGAACCGCTGGATCGGCTCCTCAGGAGGCATCGGTTTCATATCACCCGTGGCGGCGACCTCTTCGAGGAGGGGAAGCTGCTCCTGCTGGGAGGTCTGCGCGGCCTGCGCTACCTCTCGCACACCGGGGGTGGCGGCCTTCTGCAGTGCCATCTGCGTCATCTCGATCCCGGTCTGGTGGTGAGGGATCATCATCGCGGCGAACATCGCGTCGCTCATCGCCGTGCTCGCCGTCGGGGTTGGCGTGCTGGCCTGCGAGGTGGTGCTGGACTCGGCCGTCTGCCCCTGAGCTTCGGTACCGTCACTGCAGCCGGCCACGGCGAGTGCCAGGCTGAGCGCGCAGGCGACGGTGGCTGCGCGGCGTTGTGTCGTGTTCATCGTGGGGCCTTCCGGTTCGGATGGGCGACTCAGCTGATGCTGGCCAGCAGCTGCGTGCACGCCTGCTCGCAGGCCCGGCATGCCTCGGCGCAGATGCGGCAGTGCTCGTGCATCTGCGCGTGCTGCTCGCACTCGTCCGCACACGCACGGCACGCGGCGATGCACGCCTCGAGGTGGGCGCGGGTGATGTTGGCGTCGTAACCGGTGTGCCGGGACAAGATCCGCGCAGTGGCGGCGCAGCTGTCGGCACAGTCGAGGTTCGTGCGGATGCACTTGCGCAAATCAGCGACCATCTCCTCGCTCAGGCACGCGTCGGCGCAGGCGGTGCACGCCTGCACGCAGGCCACCGCAGCGTCGATGACACCGGCCAGCAGCTGACGGTCGAGGTTGATGCTCGCGGGATAGGTCTCCAGCATCGCGGCGGTCTTCATCGTCCATCTCCTCCAGGGCGCGGGGATCATCGGTCGCCATCGACGCTAGATCGGGCCCGCGCGACCGCACCTGGGCGAGCGTTCTGAGGCGATGAAGGTTCGATGAAGGCTTGCAAGGCGCCCGGAAGCAGTGGGTAGTGGCGAACCCTCTAAGGTCGTATGAACGCGTGTAAACTCTCGCTTATACCTACTTAGAGGAGTTCATCATCGACGCTGCCGCGAACCCGTACACGCCCGGGGCTGGCGCGACGCCGGTCGCGCTCGTTGGTCGATCGAGCGAGCTGGAGTCCGTGCGCGTACTGGCGGCGCGCACGAAGAACGGGCTGTCGGCACGCAGCGTGATGCTGCACGGGCTGCGCGGGGTCGGCAAGACGGTGCTGCTGCGGGCGCTGCAGCACGAGCTGGACGACCACGGGTGGTTGACGGTGTCGGTCGAGGCGCAGCGCGACCCGGACGCTCGTGCGTTGGCGCGTCAGCAGCTCGAGCGCGGCCTGCTGGCCAGCGCGCGCCGGCTCGCCAGCCGGTCCGAACGCGTCGGCGAGAAGCTCAAGGCGGCACTGTCCACGATCACCTCGTTCAGCTTGTCCGTCGGTGCCGGCGTGAGCTTCGGGGTGGACCTGCAGCCAGCCCGGGGGCGCGCGGACTCCGGTGTGCTGGAGTTCGACCTGGCCGAGCTCGTGCAGGACGTCGCGCCGGCCCTGGTCGACGCCGGCATCGGGTTCGCGGTGTTCGTCGATGAGATCCAGGACCTGGAGAGCTCGACCCTGACGGCGCTGCTGACCGTGCAGCACCAGGCTGCACAGAACCGGTGGCCGTTCTACGTCTTCGGCGCCGGACTGCCCAGCGTGCCGGCCGTGCTGTCCGAGGCGCGCTCGTACGCCGAGCGGCAGTTCGAGTACCGCCACATCGACCGCCTCGGGCACGACGACGCCGCCGAGGCGTTCGTCGACCCCGCCCGCTCCGCCGGCGCAGACTTCACCCCCGACGCCCTCGCGCGACTCATCGAGCTCTCCGGCGGGTACCCCTACTTCATCCAGGAGTTCGGGCACCAGGCCTGGCAACTGGCCCCGGGCCCGGACATCATCACCGACCAGGACGCACGCCTAGCCGCGGCCGCCGGCATCGACGCCCTGGACGCGGGCTTCTTCCGCGCCCGGTGGGAGCGCGCCACGAAGGCCGAGCAACGCGTGATGCGGGCGATGGCCGCCGACAACGACGCCCCGAGCCTGCTCACCGCACTCGTAGAGAGACTGCACAAGCGAAAGCCGTCCGACCTGTCGGTCGCGCGTCGGGATCTGATCGCCAAGGGCTTGATCTACGCCTCCGCGCGCGCCGAGCTCGCGTTCACCGTCCCGCACATGGCCTCGTACATCAACCGCCGCCACAGCGACGACTGACAGGGCGCGCGGTCGAACCGCACGCCAGCACTCACCGCCCGGCGGCCGCAACGGGTGGCACAGGCAAGGCCGGAAACGACATCCAGATGCGCGAGCTCACCGGGCAGGCTCCAGGGCCGGCTGTCGACGCTCGTCGGGGAACATCCCCTCCGGCGGCGGCGCGTACGGCAACGGCTCGTCGGAACCGTTGGCGTTCTGCTCGCCGGTCGCCTTGCCGAACGGGCCGGACGGGTCGAGCAGGACGGCCATGTGGTGGTCGGCGTGGTCGCGCCACCACACGCTCATGCCCATGCTCGGGTCCTGGCGCAGCTTCTCCCACGACCGCCACAGCGCCTCGAGGCGGATCAGCGCCTCCGGGTACCTCCACCACTCCGCCGCCCACACCCGCTGCGTGCCGCGTCCGTCGACGCGACGGCGGTAGACCTTGCACAGGAACTCCCGCACGAA
>NZ_JBFTEP010000007.1:0-53748 GCF_047229365.1 Cellulomonas pasadenensis
CCGGTGGCGCGTCCGCGGGCCGCGGCCGCCGGCGCGCTGCACCGTCTGGCCGACGCGCTCGCGCCGGAGGCGCGCGACGCCCGGTACGTCGACCAGCACGTCGGCCACGCGGCGCGCTGACGGCCGTGCACGCGGACGGGTGGCGGCCGGCGGGGACCGGGGCGACCTACGCTGGTCCGCATGACGTGCGGGACGGGGCAGCCATGGGTCGCGTGACGCTGCAGACGGTGGCCGACAAGGTCGGCGTGAGCCGCATGACGGTGTCGAACGCGTTCTCGCGTCCCGACCAGCTCTCGCAGGCGCTGCGAGAGCGCGTCCTCGCGGCGGCGGCCGAGCTCGGCTACGTCGGGCCCGACCCCGCCGCGCGGGCGCTCGCGCGGCGCAGCTCGGGCGCCGTGGGGGTCGTGCTGACCGACTCGCTGGGCGAGGCGTTCCTCGACCCGGTCGCGGCGGCGTTCTTCGGCTCGCTCGCCGAGTCGCTGGCGCCGACGGGGCTCGCGGTGTCACTCATCCCCGCGGAGAACGTCGGTGGTCACGTGCCCGCGCGCGACCTGCCCGTGGACGCCGCCGTGGTGTACGCGTGCGCCGGCGACAGCGAGGCGGTCCAGTGGTTGCGCAAGCGGCGCCTGCCGCTCGTGTTCGTCGACCAGGACCCGGTGCCGGGCAGCGCCGGCGTGCTCCTGGACGACCGCGCGGGCGGCCGCGTCGCCGTGGAGCACCTGCTCGCACTGGGGCACCACGACGTCGCCGTCCTCACCATGAACCACCGCCGCGCAGCACCGGGCTGGGTGGAGGACCCCCGGGCCGCCGGGTCGAACCACGTCGCCCGGCAGCGCACCGCCGGGGCGCTGGACGCGCTCGACGCCGCCGGCCTGACCGGCCGCGTCTACGAGGTCGTCGACAACCACGACCACCTCATCCGGCCCGGCGTCGCGGACCTCGTCGCGAGCCCGGACCGCCCGACGGCCGTCGTGTGCTTCTCCGACCTCATGGCCGCGGAGCTGGTCCGGGCCGCGCAGGCCGCGGGGCTGACCGTGCCCGACGACCTGTCGGTGGTGGGCTTCGACGACAGCGTCCACGCGCACACCGTGCGACCCGCGCTGACGACGGTCCGCCAGGACTTCGCCGCCAAGGGCCGGCTCGCCGCGGCGGCGCTGACGGAGGCGATCGCGCGCACGCGGGACGCGGCGCAGGACGAGCGCGACGACCGCGACCCGGTCGTCCGGCACATCCCCGTCGAGCTCGTGGTGCGCGGCAGCACCGCTCCCCCGCGTCCGGCCGGGCAGGGCTGAGCGTGCCGTCGCGACCGCACCGGCGCGGTGCCCGCGCCGCGGCGGCCGTCCTCGGCGTCCGCGGGTGACCGCCTCGACGCGTCCGGTGCGGCCCCACGCCGACACCGTGGGGCTGGGCGGGCACCACACCGACCCGCTCTGGGGCACGGTGACGACGCTGACCCCGCTCGAGCAGGCGCTGCTGCGCACGTGGCCGGTCCGGCGTCTCGGGCACGTGGCGCACGCGGGGGCGGTCGCGACCGTGACGACGCAGACGTTCTCCCGGCTCGAGCACTCGCTCGGCGTGCTCGGGCTGGTCGCGCACCTCGACGGCGCCGACGCGGTCACCCGCGCCGCCGCCCTGCTGCACGACGTCGGGCACGCGCCGCTGAGCCACACGCTCGAGGGGATCGCCGGCATCGACCACCACGTCACGGGACCGGCGCGGGTGCGCGCCCTGGGCGACCTGCTGGGCGCGCACGGGGTGGACGTCGCCGACGTGGTCGCCACCCTCAGCGGCGCGCGGGCGTCGGCACTCCGGCCACGCCCGGGGCTGGTGACGCTCGACCACCTCGACGGGTACGTCCGCAGCGCGCGCGCCCACGGACGGCGCATGCCCGCGCCGGCACGTCTGCTGCGCCGGCTCACCCTGCAGGACGGGGTCGTGCGGACCGACCCTGCGGGCGCCCGGGTGCTGGCGCGACTCGCGGACGCCGAAGTGGCCTACCACCGCTCGTCGCTGAACGTCCTGGCGGTGGGCGTGGTGCGCCACCTCGTGCGCCGGTGGCTCGGGCCGGGCGCGGACGCGGGCCCGGTGGTGGGGATGACGGACGGCGAGCTGGTCGCGGCTCTCCTGCGCGACCCGCGCACGGGCGACGAGACGCGGCGTTTCCTGACCGACCCGCTGGCCTGGTGCGTCGTCCCGGCGCGCCCGGGCCCGGTGCCGGAGGGAGTCGAGCTCGTGCCGGGTGGGCGCTCCTACCACGCCCGCGCGCTCGTGGACGGAGAGCCGCTGCCGGACCGCGTGCCCGTGCCGGACCGGGTGGCCGACCAGTGGGTGCTGCGCCGTGACCACCCGGAGGCGCGGTCCGCCGCAGCGATGCCGTGACCGCGGCGCGGGCTGCCGGTCCCCCTCGGCGACACCGTGCGGGCGGTCACGACGCGCGAGCAGTTGCTGGAGCACGCGCGCTACGTTGACGAGCAGATCGGGCACAGAAATCTACCGCCCGTGAAGTGGGAGACTCCGTGACGGCCTACGAAGTGCGGCCCGAAGTAGCTGGCGGCCTCGGCGATGGCACCTTCATTGCTTTCGACCAGCCGGGTGCACCCGTCACTGTCTTGCACTACGAGTTCCATGGGTGGAACGGCGACGACATCGTCACGACGAGCCCGGAGCACATCGTCACCGCGCAGCTCGCGCAAGCCTTGAACGAGACTGGACTGACCGGCTTCCGGTTTGACGACGTAGTGGTCACCAAGAGCGAGCAGTTCGAGATGTTCCACCCTGAAGTGGTCCTGCCGAGTTGGCGCTGGCTGCGTATCACCGGCGACCCCGGCACCGACGACGCGTGGCGTGGCGAACGCGGGCGCCTGACGGTGTCCGATCGGTTCTACGAGGTGCTCAGCCGTTTCACCATCGCCAACGGCCGAAACCGAGCCCTCGACTGAGCGGCTTCAACCCCCGCCGGTGGAAATCGAGGCCGTTACGACGCGCGCGCGACCGCCTCGGCCTCGAGAGCGATCCCGTCCGACCACGGCGCCATCACCCACGTCAGCAGCGCCGGGCGCGTGACCGCACCCAGCCGCACGACGACGGAGCGCCCGTCCGGCGTCGACGCCTCGAGGACCGTCACGCCGTCCCACCGGGCCGCCTGCTCCGGGTGGTCGGCGACGTAGTCCGTGACCGCCGCGCGGACGCTCGCGTCGGTGAGCGGCACGCCGGCCGGTCCGCGCGCCGCGCCGCCGGCGAAGTACCGGTCGTCGGCCACCTCGTCGGCGGCCGCGAGCGCGGCCAGGTCGGCGAGCGCGAGCAGGCGCTTGCGGTCCAGGTGCACCCCGGTCGCCGACACCGTCACCGTGACGAGCAGGAGCGCGAGCACCGCGAGCCCGAGCGCGAGCACCGTCACCTGGCCGTCGTCCCCGCAGGCCCGCGCGCGGCGAACCGCGCGCCGCAGCGGTCCGGGCACGCGCGCGCCCGTCACGGCTGCGCCACCCGGTACGCATCGACCGCGGCGGTCCGCTCTGCGCGGACCGGCACCTCGAGCGGCACGACGTCACGGACGAAGGACGGCACGAAAGGCAGCGGCACGCGGACCTGCACGGTCGCCGTCACCTCGGCACCCGGCTGCAGGCACGAGTCCGCCGAGCAGCCGACGACGAGAGCACCGGACGGGTCGTCGTCGAACGCCTGGTCCCGCAGCGCCACCCCGACCGCCGTGACCGCGCGCGTCCGGCCCGTCGCGGCGTCCGGCGCCGCCACGTACACGCGCGCCGCCTCCCGCGCCGCCCCCTCGACCGCGAACGTCGCCGCCTGCAGCCGGCCGAGGACGAGCACGAGGTAGATGACCGGCACGAGCAGGACCAGCGCGATCCCGAGGAACTCCACGAGGGCGCTGCCGCGGTCGGCGGCTGCCCCGTGCAGGCGCCGACGCACACGGTCGACGCCGCCCGCGAGCACCCGTCGCAGGCCGCTCACGGATCCTCGACGGGCGCGTGCCCGTCGACCTCCAGCGTGCCCGCCGGGCCGAGCAGCCCGACGAGCGGCAGCGGCGCCCGCACCGTCACGCGGACCAGCGCCAGCCCGTCGACGTCCACCCGCCGGGCGGTGACGTCGCGCCCGTAGCTCTCGGCGAGGGACGACCGCAGCAGCGTCACGGTGCGCGCGGCGCCGTCGGCAGGGGCCCGGCCGGCGTGCGCGCCGTACCGGGCGCCCTCCGCGGCGGCGTCGATGCAGGTGTTGCGCACGTGCTGGACGATCGCCAGCTGCAGCACCGACATGAAGAGCACGACGACGAGCCCGCCGACGAGCACGAAGTCGACGACCGCGGACCCGCGGTCGTCGCTCAGCCGGCCCGCGGTGCGACCGACTGGATGGCCGTCTCGAACAGCTGCGTCAGCGCGTTGCCGGCGACGAACCACAGCACCGAGACGATGCCCGCGGTCATCAGCGTGATGAGCACCCAGCCCGGCACGTCGCCCCGCTCGCCGCGCTCGGTCAGGTCGTCCGTCAGCACGTGCAGCCGCCGCTGCAGCCGCACCGCGCAGGCGCGCGCCCACTCCGTCATCGTGCACTCCCGTCGTCGCGGGACCGCCGGTCGGCGGCCCCTGCACTCCTCCGCGGGTCACAGACCGACCCGCAGGACCACCACGCTGGGGAAGACGGCGAACAGGACGGTCACCGGCAGGATGAGGAACACCACCGGGATCATCATGAGCACCTCCTTGCGCCCACCGGTCTGCATGAGCGCGCGGCGCCCCTCCTCACGCACGTCCTGCGCCTGCGCCCGCAGCACGTCCGCCAGCGGCGACCCGCGCTCGACCGCGACGGCGACGCCCTCGGCGAACCGTGCGAGCGGCGGCATGCCGGTGCGGTCGGCGAGCCCGTGCAGGGCCGTCGTCAGGGGCGCACCGGCGCGCGCCTCGCCGAGCGTGCGCGCGAGCTCGTCGGTCAGCTCGCCGCGGGTCTGCCGCACGACCCGCTCGAGCGCCCCGACGGCCCCCTCGCCGGCGCTGACCGCGAGCGCGAGCAGCTCCGTGACGGTCGGCATCTGCGCGAGCATCCGCTCCTCGCGCCGCCGCACCTGCCGGCCGAGCAGCCAGTCGGGCACGAGCACGGCGGCGAACCCGACCGCGAGGACGAGCCCGACCAGCGCGGGTGCCGCTCCCCCGCGGCTCGCGGCGAGGAGCAGCGCGAGCACCAGGCCGACCGCGAGCCCGAGCGCGCCCCACAGCACCTGCTGCGCGCGGAACTGCTCGACGCTCTCGCGCCGCCCCGCCCGCTCGAGACGTCCGCGCAGCTCCGCGGCGGGCGACCCGATGCGCCCGAGCAGCCGCACCGCGTCGGTGAGGAACGGGGCCACGAGCCGCTCGAGGGTCCCGAGCGGCCCGCGCGCGACGGGCGCGCGCAGCAGGCCGGAGGTGCCGCGCACCCGCAGGTATGGCGCGACGCGCTGGTCGAGCGTGATCCGCCGCGACCCGAGCCGCCACACGACCAGGGCGAGGCCCGTGCCGCCGAGCAGCCCGACGAGCGCCCCGGCCAGCGCCGGGCTCACCGCAGCACCCGCGGGTCGTCGGGGAGCCGCGCGACGCGGAGCATGAACCGGTAGGCGACGACGGTCGCGACGGCACCGGCGAGCAGCACGAGCGCCCCCGCCGTGGAGTCGTACGCGCGCAGCGCCTCCGGGCGGGTCGCGAGCATCGCGAGGACCGCCCAGGGCGCGGCGACGGCGAGCCGGGCGGCGTAGACGGTCCAGCTCTGCCGCGCCTCGATCTCCCCGCGCGTGCGCAGGTCGTCGCGCAGGAACGACGACAGCGTGCGCAGCAGCCGGCCGAGGTCGGTGCCGCCGACGTCGCGCGTGAGCCGCAGCGCCGCCACGACCCGGTCGGCGACCGGGTCGGCGAGTCGCTCCTTCAGCGCGTCGAGGCTGTCGCCGAAGCGGCCGGTCGCGCGGTAGTCCTCGGCGAACGCGCGGAACGGCGCGCGCAGCTCGGCGGGCCCGCGGTCCCCGACCTGCGCGACGGCCTCGGGCAGCGACAGGCCGGCGCGCACGCCGGAGGCCAGGTGGTCCACGACGTCCGGCCACAGCGCCCGTGTGCGGGCGAGGCGCCGCCGCGCGCGCCCGCGCACGAGCGTCCACGGCGCCGCGGCACCGAACGCGCCGAAGCACGCCGCGACCGCCGGCACGGGGACGAGCACGAGCGCGACCGCCGACACCAGCAGCCCGACGAGCGCGCTCACGGCCGCGAACCCGCCCGGGGTCACGCCGGTCACCTCGGCCTGCGTCAGCGTGTCCCGGACGCGCGCCGCCCACCCGGCCGCGCTCTCCTCCCGCCGGACGAGCGGCCAGAACGACCACCACACCGACGCCAGCCCGGCACCCAGCAGCAGCCCCGCGACGACGCCCACGCTCACGCCCTCCGCAGCAGGGCGACGACGTCGATACCGGCGCGCGCGAAGCGCTCGACGTGCGGCGGGAAGCCGTCGGCGCGCACGAGCACGCCGTCCCGGGTCGTGAAGACGTCGGCCGTCTCCACGACGCCGGCCTCGACCCGCCCGGGCACGGCCACGACCTCGCGGGTGCGCCGCCGCCCGTGCCGGTCGAGCTCGAGGTGCACGACGAGGTCGACGGCCGACGCCACCGTGGGCACGACGAACCGGTCGGTGATGTTCTCGCCGGCGAGCAGCGGCAGCGTGCAGAGCTTCGTGATCGCCTCGCGCGCCGAGCTCGCGTGGATGGTGCACATGGCCGGCACGCCCGCGTTGAGGGCGATGAGCAGGTCGAGCGCCTCGGCCTCGCGTACCTCGCCCACCAGCAGGCGGTCGGGGCGCATGCGGAGCGCCTCCTTGACGAGCCGGCGCAGCGGGATCTCGCCGGTGCCCTCGAGGTTCGCCTGCCGGCACTGCATCGCCACCCAGTCGCGGACGGCGGGCCGCAGCTCGAAGACCTCCTCGCAGCTGATCACGCGCTCGCGCGGCGGGATCGCGCCCGCGAGCGCGTTGAGCATCGTCGTCTTGCCCGCCTGCGTGGCGCCGGACACCAGCACGTTGAGACCCGAGCGCACGGCCGCCTGGAGGAACGCGGCGGCCTGCGGCGTCAACGAGCCGAGCCCCACGACGTCGTCGAGGCTCGTCGCCCGCACGACGTACTTGCGGATGTTGACCGACCAGTGCCGCCGCGTCACGTCCGGGATCACGGCGTGCAGTCGCTCCCCGCCCGGCAGCGACGCGTCGACGAACGGCGACGACAGGTCGAGCCGCCGACCGGAGACCTTGAGCATCTGCTCGACGAGGTCGCGCACCTGCGCCTCGGTGAGGATCGTCGTCGTCAGCTCCGCCTCGCCGCGCCGCGCGACGAACACCTGCGTCGGCGCGTTGATCCAGATCTCCTCGACCTCCGGGTCGTCGAGGTACCGCTGCAGCGGCCCCAGCCCCGCGACCGCGTCGAGCACCGCCTTGTGCGCGGCGGCGGCGTCCACGAGCGGCGGCACCGCGCCCAGCAGCGACCGCTCGTCGTAGTCCACGAGCGCGGCCCGCACGAGCTCGTGCACGCCGGCCCGGTCCCGCACGGGGTCGAGGCCACGCCGCCGGATGAGCTCGCGCACCTCGCCCTCGAGTATCGCCACCCCGTCCATGCCTCACCCCCGCGCCCCGGTGCCGGATTCGTCCGTTTCGAGGCGTCAAGGTAGGGCATGCGGGCGACGGCCCGCACCGCCCGTCCACAGGCGGCCGGTGCGCGGCCACGCGACGGGCTACGAGCCGATCGACCCCAGCGTCCACCCGTCCAGGCGGTCGAGCCGCGCGCGCCACAGACCCAGCCACGTGCCCGACGGCACGAGCACCGCGTCCTTGAGGTTGACGTACCCGGTCGACGGCTCCGCGCCACCGGCCCGCTCGGCGGCCTCCCGCCCACGGTCGTCCTGGTCCACCGTGCGCAGCCCCGCCGCCACCTCGTCGCCGAACGGGTCGGGCAGCACCTGCCGGAACTCCTCCCCCAGCAGCTCGGCCCACGTCTCGCGCGGGACGGCGATGCCGGCGACCACCGTGCCGCCGCACGACAGGGTCAGGGGGATCTCGTTGCGGGCGTCGCCGCGCAGGAACATCCGGGCCAGGAACTCGAAGAACGGGTCGGGAGCCGTCATGCGGGCGAACATAGACCACGGCCCCCGCGCGGCGCCGCCCCACACGCCCCCGCTACGGTGGACGCGTGACCAGTCCCTTCCCCACCGGCGACCAGCACGAGCTGCGGCTCGGCGACCAGGTCGCTGTCATCACGTCCGTCGGCGCGAGCATCCGCGAGTACCGGGTGGGCGACCGCGACGTCGTCCTGCCGTTCGCCG
Source organism: Cellulomonas pasadenensis (assembly GCF_047229365.1). Classification (NCBI taxonomy): domain Bacteria; kingdom Bacillati; phylum Actinomycetota; class Actinomycetes; order Micrococcales; family Cellulomonadaceae; genus Cellulomonas; species Cellulomonas pasadenensis. The sequence goes on from NZ_JBFTEP010000007.1 coordinate 8,328, forward strand.
CCGAGTCCCTCGCGCCCGCCTTCTCGGGCGCCGTGCTCGCACCGTGGCCCAACCGGATCCGCGACGGCGTGTACCGCTACCGCGGCACGACGTACCAGCTGCACCTGAGCGAGCCGCCGCGGGGCGTCGCGATCCACGGCCTCGTCGCCACGCAGCGCTTCGAGCTCGTCGAGCGGACGCCCGAGTCCGTCACGCTCCGCCACGACCTCGTCCCCACGCCCGGGTACCCGTGGCCGGTCCGCGTCGAGCAGACGTACCGCCTGACCGAGCGCGGGCTCGACGTCACGACGGTGGCCACGAACCTCGGCGCCGACGTCGCGCCGTACGGCGTCGGCTACCACCCGTGGCTGTCCCCGGGCGACGGCACGGTCGACGACTGCACGCTCCAGGTCGACGCGGCCCGCCACGTCGAGGTCGACAACCGGCTGCTCCCGACGGGCAGCGCGCCCGTCTCCGGCGTCTTCGACCTGCGCGAGCCGCGCTCCCTGAAGGACGTCGTCCTCGACGACGCGTGGCTCGAGCCGATCCGCGACGCCGACGGCCTGTCGTGGATCCGTCTCACCGGCGCCGACGGCCGCACGGTCGCGATGTGGGCCGACGAGACCCTGCCCGCGTGGCAGGTGTGCACGGGCGACGGCCTCGAGGGCATCGACCGCGGCGGCGTCGCCGCAGAGCCGATGTCCTGCATCGCCGACGCATTCCGCACGTGCGACCTGCTCGTCGAGCTCGAGCCGGGCGCGACCCACGAGGCGCACTGGGGCGTCGGCCTCCTCTGACCTCGGCACGGCCCGGACGCACGAGGGCCGGCGGTGCACCCGCACCGCCGGCCCTCGTCACGTGGTGGTCCGTGAGGTCACGACCCGTCACCGGCGTCAGCCGTAGAACTCGCCGTCCGCCTTCACGCCCTTGATGTACTCCCAGTGCCACGGCTCGTACGGGCCGGAGCCGCCGCGCTTGGCCCACGTCGGGTTCTCCCACCCGTAGACCGGCGCGTTCTCGTTCATCCACGCGAAGCGCGTGCTGTTGTCCTGCAGGCCGCACAGGTCGACCGCAAGACCCCAGCCGTGGTTGCTCTTGCCGGGCGTGGCCGCGAGGCCGCCCTTGCGCGCCTTGACCGACTTCTGCTCCGCGAGCGTGCGGTAGCCGTCCGTGAGGCAGATGTCCGTGCCGAAGCGGGCGACGTACGCGACGTTGAGCTCGGCGAGCGCGACGGCGGCGTCGGCGCGCATCTGCGTGCGCCCGTCCCACAGCGTGCACAGGTCGGCGGTGGAGAGCTGCCCGTTGGCGCCGGACGGGCGGGCCGCGCCGTCGCAGCCCGGCAGCACCGAGCGCTCGGCGGCACGGGACACGTCCATCGCGGCGCGCACGCGCGAGGAGCCGTCGGCCGAGACGAGCGCCGTGGGCGGCAGGTCCGACAGCGGCAGGGCGGTCAGCGCCGTGACGGTCGACGGGTAGTCCGGCTGCTCGACCGCGCCGAGCACGATCTCGCCCTCGGCGACGCCCTGCGTGACCGGCACCACGACCGTGACGCCCGCGAGGGCGGCCAGCACGCCGAGGCGTCCGACGACGGTGGTGGCCCGGCGCCGGGCCGGTGCCGCGGACCCGCGCGACGCGATCGGCAGGACCTCGACGGTCCCGCTGACGACCGGCAGCTCGACGCGGCGCGACCGGCTGCGGGGGGCGTTCTCCTCACGGAGGGAACGGCGTGTCCGAGGAGTCGGCTCCGCTGCGTGCGACCCCACGACACCTCCGCTCGGACCTGCTGCTCACGCGCTCCTGGCGGAGCGGTCACGGAACCATAACGGCACCGTGGCACCGCGTCCAAGGCCCCGACCGGCACCCATGCCGGGCCAGAACCGGACAGACGGGGCGACACGCCGGTCGACACGCCGCCCGGGAGGTCGAAGGTCACACGACCGGCCGACCTACGGGATCTGCCCCCGCTGCATCGCGTCGCGCACCTCGCCGACCAGCTCCTCGAGGATGTCCTCGAGGAACACCACGCCCACGGCGCGCCCGTCGACGTCGACGCGGGCCAGGTGCGACCCGGACCGCTGCATCGCCGCGAGCGCCGTCTCCACCTCGTCGTCGGGCCCCACCACCGCGAGCGTGCGCACGCGCCAGCTCGGCACCGGCAGCGTGCGCGACACGTCGTCCGCGTACAGCACGTCCTTGATGTGCAGGTACCCGGTGGGCGCGCCGGCGGCGTCCGCGACGGCGAACCGGCTGAAGCCGGTGCGCGCCACGAGGTGCTCGATGTCGTCGGGCGTCGACCCCTCCTGCACGGTGACGAGCTCGCCGACCGGCACCATCACCTGGGCGGCGGTGCGGTCCGAGAACTCGATCGCGCCCGCGAGCAGCCCCTGCTCGTCGGCGAGCAGGCCCTGTGCCTGCGACTGCTCGACGATGTGCTGCACCTCCTCCGCGGTGTACGCGGAGGCGACCTCGTCCTGCGGCTCCACGCGGAACAGGCGCAGCACGTGGTTCGCCAGCCAGTTGAGCGCGAAGATGACCGGCCGCATCACGCGCGCGACCCCGACCAGGGCCGGCCCGAAGACGAGCACGGCACGGTCCGGGCTCGCGACCGCGAGGTTCTTGGGCACCATCTCGCCGAGCACCACGTGCAGGTACACGACGACGAGCAGCGCCACGACGAACGCGATGGGGTGCGTCAGCGAGTCCGGCACGCCGAGGGCGTGCAGCGGGTCCTCGATCAGGTGCGCGATCGCCGGCTCGGCGACCAGGCCCAGGCTCGTCGAGCACACGGTGATGCCCAGCTGGGCCGCGGCGAGCATGAGCGAGACGTGCTCCATCGCCCACAGGACGGTGACCGCCCGCTTGTCGCCCGCCTCGGCGAGCGGCTCGATCGCCGATCGGCGCGCCGACATGAGCGCGAACTCGGCGCCGACGAAGAACGCGTTGGCCGCCAGCAGGACGACCGCGATGAGGAGCGCGAGGGTGCTGTCCATCAGGCGCCCGCCTCCTCGGTCCCGGCGACCTCGACGCGCACGCGTTCGACGCGCCGCCCGTCCATCCGCTCGACGTGCAGCCGCACGGTGCCCTCCACGACCTCGTCACCCTCCGCGGGGATCCGCCCGAGGCGCGCCATGAGCAGGCCGCCGAGCGTCTCGTAGGGGCCGTCGTCGGGGACGCGCAGACCCGTGGCCTCGTGCAGCTCGTCGGGACGCGTGACGCCCGGCAGGACCCACGCGCCGTCGGCCCGGCGCGCGGCGGTGCTGCGCGTCCGGTCGTGCTCGTCCGCGACCTCGCCGACGAGCTCTTCGACGACGTCCTCGAGCGTCACGACGCCCGACGTGCCGCCGTACTCGTCGACGACGACCGCCATCTGCAGGCCCTGCGCGCGCAGCTCGACGAGCAGCGGGCCGAGCCCGACGGTCTCCGGCACGCGCGGCGCCTCGACCATGAGCGCCGGCGCCGGCACCTCGGCGCGGCGGTCGTGCGGCACGGCCATCGCCTTGCGCAGGTGCACGAGCCCGACGACGTCGTCGGTGGAGTCGCCGATGACCGGGAACCGCGAGTGGCCCGTCTGCCGCGCGAGCGCCATGACGTCGGCGGCCGTGTCGTCGCGGCGCACGACGACCATGCGCGTGCGGTCCGTCATCACGTCGACCGCCGTCAGCGTCGAGAAGTCGATGGAGTTGGTGAGCAGCGTCGCGGTGGACGCGTCGAGCGTCCCCCGCTCCGCCGAGCGGCGCACCAGCGACGCGAGCTCGGCCGGCGAGCGCGCGCCGGAGAGCTCCTCGCGCGGCTCGACGCCCACCCGGCGCAGGAGCGCGTTCGCGGTGCCGTTCGTGACCGCGATGACGCCGCGCAGGCCCGTCGTGAACCCGAGCTGGAGCGGCGCGACCAGGCGCGCCGTCGCGAGCGGGCTCGCGATCGCGAAGTTCTTCGGCACGAGCTCGCCGAACAGCATCGAGAAGCCGTTGACGAGCAGGACGGCGAGCGCGCCGGCGACGGCGCCCGCCACGGCGCGGTCGAGCCCCGTCGACCCGAGGGGCACGCCGAGCAGGCGGACCACCGCGGGCTGCGTCGTGTACCCGAGCAGGACGGTCGTCAGCGTGATGCCGACCTGGGCACCGGACAGCTGCGTCGAGAGCCGGCGCAGGGACCGGACCACGGCGCGCCCGCGCGCGTCGTCCTGCCCCTCCTGCTGCTCGACGAGCCCGGGGTCGAGCGTGACGAGGGAGAACTCCGCCGCGACGAACACGGCGGTGCCGACGGTGAGCAGCACGCCCAGGCCGACGAGCAGCCAGTCGGTCAGCACGTGCGCCCCCGCAGGGGTGCGGGCCCGCGCGCGGCGACGCCCGGGGGCGTCACGTCGCGCGACGCGACGGGGGGCGCCGCGCACGCGTAAGCGCGGCAGGACGGGGGGTGGCCGGCACGGTCGCGCCCCGCCCCGGGCCCGGTGGGCCGGGTCGCCCGCGACGTCCGGGGTCGACCCGGGACGATGCGGACGAGGTGGGGGGTGGTGCGACGCCGGCAGCGACTTGAGCTGCTCATGGTGGCGACCATCCTACGGACGCCGCGGCGTGCCGCCCCACGGGACCGGCACGGGTGCGTGTGCCACGCTGGCCCCATGGTGAACAGCGTGCAGCAGCCGAGCTCCACCACGGTCCTCGTGGTGGAGGACGAGCCGGCGATCGCGCAGGCCATCGTGCACCGCCTGTCGGCGGAGGGCTGGCGCGTGGAGTCCGTCGGCGACGGGTACGGCGGCGTCGCCGCGGCGGCGCGCCTGCAGCCCGACGTGGTGGTCCTCGACGTCATGCTGCCCGGCATCGACGGCCTCGAGGTGTGCCGGCAGATCCAGGCGGAGCGCCCGGTCCCGGTGCTCATGCTCACGGCCCGCGACGACGAGACCGACATGCTCGTCGGCCTGGGCGTCGGCGCCGACGACTACATGACGAAGCCGTTCTCGATGCGCGAGCTCGTCGCCCGCACCAAGGTGCTGCTCCGCCGCACCGAGCGCGCCGCGCGCGCCGCCGAGCTGGCCGCGGTGCAGCAGCCCGACCCGCCGCTCGTGGCCGGCGACGTGACGATCGACCGGGCGCAGCGCCGCGTGCTGCGCGGCGAGCGCGAGGTGCACCTGACGCCCACGGAGTTCGACCTGCTGCTCACGCTCGCGCAGACGCCCCGCACGGTCCTCACGCGCGAGAAGCTGCTCGCCGACGTGTGGGACTGGGTCGACGCCAGCGGCACCCGCACCGTCGACTCCCACGTCAAGGCGCTGCGCCGCAAGCTCGGCGCCGACCTCATCCGCACGGTGCACGGCGTCGGGTACGCGTTCGAGCCCGCGGAGGACCCCGCGGCCGAGGCGGCCGGCGAGCCGTCGGGCGCGTGAGCGGGCCGGCCGAGCCGGCCGCGCGCCACGCCCGTGACGGCGCGCGCGGCTGGCAGCTGCCCGACGTGCGCCCGCTGGACCGGCTGCGCAGCATCAAGATCAAGCTGGGCGTGCTCGTCGCGGCCACCGTGACGCTCGCCGCCGTCATCATCTGGCTCGGCTACCTGCAGGCGCTCGGCCCCAGCCGCACCCTGCCGATCGCGATCGCCCTGTCCCTGGTGCTCACGCAGCTGCTCGCGCGCGGCATGACGTCGCCGCTGCGCGAGATGACGGCCGCGGCGCGCGCGATGGCCGCGGGCGACTACAGCCGGCGCGTCCGCTCCACGAGCCGCGACGAGGTGGGCCAGCTCGCCGACGCCTTCAACACGATGGCGGACGACCTGCAGCAGCTCGACACCTTCCGGCGCGAGCTCGTCGCCAACGTGTCGCACGAGCTGCGCACGCCCGTCACGGCGCTGCAGGCGCAGCTGGAGAACATGGTCGACGGCGTCAGCGAGCCGGACCCGGCGACGCTGCAGACGGCGCTCGCGCAGACCGAGCGGCTCTCGCGCCTGGTGTCGTCGCTGCTGGACCTGTCGCGCGTCGAGGCCGGCGCGGTGCCGCTGCGGCTCGAGGAGGTCGAGCTCTCCGCGCTGCTCGGGCAGGCCGCCGACGAGGCCAGCCTCGTGGGCGCGCAGAAGCAGCTGACGTTCGCGGTCGACGTCGAGCCGCCCGGGCTCACGGTGCCGGCCGACCCGGAACGTCTGCACCAGGTCGTCGCGAACCTGCTGCACAACGCCGCCCGGCACTCCCCGCCGGACGACGAGATCCGCATCGAGGCCCGCCGCGCGGGCGGCGACGTCCGCATCGACGTGGTCGACCACGGCCCCGGCATCGCGCGCGAGCAGCGCGCGCACGTCTTCGAGCGGTTCGTGCGCGGCAACACCCCCGCCCGCACCGGCCAGGGCTCGACGGGCGGCACCGGGCTGGGGCTGTCGATCGTGCGCTGGGCGGTCGAGCTGCACGGCGGGCACGTCGAGGTGGCCGACACCGCGACGGGCTGCACGATGCGCGTCACGCTCCCCGCCGGCGCGTCCGGCAAGGGCTCGGCGCGCCGCTGACGCCGGGCGCCGCCACCACCGGTCCCCCGGCCCCGGACGCGCACCAGGCCCGCGACCTGCGCTTGAGCCCCGCCGGGGGCGCGCTTTGGCCGCCGTTGACCGGGGCACCGCGGGCGGGTGAAGAGGTCGCGGAGATCGCCGTCGGCACCCGCGCGCGACTCGGTCGCGGGCGCCCGGAGCACGTAGTGTTGTCGTCAACAGAACTGGCGACGGCGCGGTCCCGGTACCGCGCACCGGAAGTGGGCGATCCCAGCGTGACCCAGAAGGCGCAGTCCGACCCCACCCGTGCCGACTTCGGCGCGAACGAGTGGCTCGTGGACGAGCTGTACGAGCAGTACAAGAAGGACCGGAACGCGGTGGACCCCGCGTGGTGGGACTTCTTCGAGGGCTACCAGCCCGGGACGCCGTCGCCGGCGGGTGACGGCGGGCAGGCCCCCGCCCCGTCGGGCGCGGCCACCCCGCCGGCGGCCGCGACGAACGGCCCCGCGACCGCACCGGCGACGAGCGCCCCGGCGGGCGGCCCCACGGGCACGCCCACCGCACCGGCGGCCCCCGCGTCGGCGGCACCCGCGGACGGCACCCCCGCGACGCCCCGGCAGGCGACCGGCCCGGCGCCCGAGCCGAAGGCCGTCGCGGTCGAGTCCCCCGCCGGCCCCGCGGCACCGAAGGCGCCCACGGCCGCCTCGCCGGTCGCGACGGCCCAGCCCGCCACGGCGCCCTACGCCGAGGTCGCGGCGGCGCGCCGGCCCGAGGACGAGGCGGAGCCCGTCGACGACGTGCAGAAGCTGCGCGGCCCCGCCGCCCGCGTCGTGACGAACATGGAGTCGTCGCTCGAGGTGCCCACGGCCACCTCGGTGCGCGCGGTCCCGGCCAAGCTGATGGTCGACAACCGGATCGTCATCAACAACCACCTGTCGCGCGGGCGCGGCGGCAAGGTGTCGTTCACGCACCTCATCGGCTTCGCGCTCGTCGAGGCGCTCGGCGAGATGCCCGCGATGAACGCCGCGTACACGCTCGTCGACGGCAAGCCCGGCGTCCTGCAGCCCGCGCACGTCAACCTCGGCCTCGCGATCGACCTCGCCAAGCCCGACGGCACCCGTCAGCTGCTCGTGCCCTCCATCAAGAAGGCCGAGACGCTCGACTTCGCGCAGTTCTGGTCGGCGTACGAGGACGTCGTGCGCCGCGCCCGCAACAACAAGCTGACGGTGGACGACTTCGCCGGCACCACGATCTCGCTGACCAACCCCGGCACGATCGGCACGGTGCACTCGGTGCCGCGCCTCATGCAGGGCCAGGGCACCATCGTCGGCGTCGGCGCCATGGACTACCCGGCGGAGTTCGCCGGCACGTCGGCCGAGCAGCTCAACCGCATGGGCGTCTCGAAGATCCTCACGATCACGTCGACGTACGACCACCGGATCATCCAGGGCGCCCAGTCGGGCGACTTCCTGCGGATCCTCGGGCGCAAGCTGCTCGGCGAGGACGGCTTCTACGACCGCGTCTTCGCGTCGCTGCGCGTCCCGTACGAGCCCGTGCGGTGGGTCCGCGACGCGGACCACGACCCGGACGCCGAGGCGATCAAGCCGGCGCGCATCGCCGAGCTCATCCACTCCTACCGCTCGCGCGGGCACCTCATGGCGGACACCGACCCGCTCGCCTATCGCCAGCGCAAGCACCCGGACCTCGACGTGCAGAACCACGGCCTGACGCTGTGGGACCTGGACCGCACGTTCCCGACCGGCGGCTTCACGGGGAAGACCCGCGCCACGCTGCGCGACGTGCTGGGCCTGCTGCGCGACTCGTACTGCCGCACGGTCGGCGTCGAGTACATGCACCTGCAGGACCCGCGCCAGCGCCGCTGGCTCCAGGAGCGCCTCGAGTCCGGCTACGCGCGCACGCCGCGCGAGGACCAGCTGCGGATCCTGCGCCGCCTCAACGCCGCCGAGGCGTTCGAGACGTTCCTGCAGACCAAGTACGTCGGCCAGAAGCGGTTCTCGCTCGAGGGCGGCGAGTCGCTCATCCCGCTGCTCGACGCGGTGCTGTCCAAGGCCGCGAACGGCGGCCTCGACGAGGTGGGCATCGGCATGGCGCACCGCGGGCGCCTCAACGTGCTCGCGAACATCGCCGGCAAGTCCTACGGCCAGATCTTCAGCGAGTTCGAGGGCAACCAGGACCCGAAGTCGGTGCAGGGCTCCGGCGACGTGAAGTACCACCTCGGCACCGAGGGCCGCTTCACCGCCGAGTCCGGCGCGACCACGGCGGTCTACCTCGCGGCGAACCCCTCGCACCTCGAGGCGGTCGACCCGGTGCTCGAGGGCGTCGTGCGCGCCAAGCAGGACCGCATCGACCTGGGCGGCGACGGCTTCTCCGTGCTGCCGATCCTCATCCACGGCGACGCGGCCTTCGCCGGCCAGGGCGTCGTGTTCGAGACGCTCAACCTCGCGCAGCTGCGCGGCTACCGCACCGGCGGCACGATCCACGTGATCGTCAACAACCAGGTCGGCTTCACCACCGGCCCGTCGTCGTCGCGGTCGTCGCAGTACGCCACCGACGTGGTCAAGGGCCTGCAGGTGCCGGTCTTCCACGTCAACGGGGACGACCCCGAGGCGTGCGTGCGCGTCGCCGAGCTGGCGTTCGAGTACCGCGAGCAGTTCGCGCGCGACGTCGTCATCGACATGGTCTGCTACCGCCGCCGCGGCCACAACGAGGGCGACGACCCGTCGATGACGCAGCCCCTCATGTACAACCTCATCGAGGCCAAGCGGTCCGTGCGCAAGCTGTACACCGAGACGCTCGTGGCGCGCGGCGACATCACGCTCGAGGAGGCCGAGCAGGTCCTGCGCGACTACCAGTCGCAGCTGGAGCGGGTCTTCACCGAGACGCGCGAGGACGGCTGGACGCCGCCGCAGACCGACGTCGAGACGGTCGCGGGCCTCGAGCGGCCGGAGTCGCAGCAGGAGGACGCCGGCGTCATGGTCGGCTGGAAGACGGCGGTGCCGTCGTCCGTCCTCGAGCGCATCGGCCAGGCGCACGTGCGCGCGCCCGAGGGCTTCACGATCCACCCGAAGCTCGCGCAGATGCTCGCCAAGCGCGAGCAGATGAGCCGCGACGGCGGGATCGACTGGGGCTTCGGCGAGATCCTCGCGTTCGGGTCCCTGCTCATCGAGGGCACGCCGGTGCGGCTCGCCGGGCAGGACTCGCGCCGCGGCACGTTCGTCCAGCGCCACGCGGTGCTGCACGACCGCGAGACCGGTGCCGAGTGGACGCCGCTGCTGTACCTGTCGGGCGACCAGGCGAAGTTCTGGGTGTACGACTCGTCGCTGTCGGAGTACGCCGCCCTCGGGTTCGAGTACGGCTACTCGGTCGAGCGCCCCGACGCGCTCGTGCTGTGGGAGGCACAGTTCGGCGACTTCGTCAACGGCGCGCAGACGGTCATCGACGAGTTCCTGTCGTCGGCGGAGCAGAAGTGGGGCCAGCGCTCGTCGGTCGTCATGCTGCTCCCCCACGGCTACGAGGGGCAGGGGCCGGACCACTCGTCCGCGCGCATCGAGCGCTTCCTGCAGCTCGCGGCCGAGGACAACATGACGATCGCGCAGCCGTCGAACCCGGCGTCGTACTTCCACCTGCTGCGCCGCCAGGCGTACCAGCGTCCGCGCCGCCCGCTCGTCGTGTTCACGCCCAAGTCGATGCTGCGCCTCAAGGCCGCGACGTCGGGCGTCGAGGACTTCACGACGGGCACGTTCCGCACGGTCGTCGCCGACGAGCTCGCCGCCGCGAAGGCGGACCAGGTCACCCGCGTGCTGCTCTGCTCGGGCAAGGTCTACTGGGACCTGCTCGCGCACCGCGTGTCGTCCGGTGACCAGCAGACCGCGATCCTGCGGTTCGAGCAGCTGTACCCGCTCGAGCCGGACGCGATCCGGGAGGCGCTCGCGCCGTTCGACGGCGCCGAGCTCGTGTGGGTGCAGGACGAGCCGCAGAACCAGGGCCCGTGGACGTACATGTCCTCGCACCTGCCGCAGCTCGTCGAGCGCCCGCTGCGGGTCGTGTCCCGCCCGGAGTCGGCGTCGCCGGCGGCCGGCTCGGCGAAGAAGCACGCGGTCGAGCAGAAGGAGCTCGTCGAGACGGCCTTCCGCCGCTGACGCGCACCGACCGCACCGGCGCCCCGGCTCCGCTCCCCGCGGACGCCGGGGCGTCGTGCGTCAGGCGGTGACGAGCTCGGGTGCGTCCGCGTCCCGGGCGTCGACGTCGTCGTCGCGGCACGCGAACCGGCGGCGGTACGCCTGCGGGCTGGTCCCGAGCGTGCGCGCGAAGTGGTGCCGCAGCTGCGCGGCCGACCCGAGCCCGCACAGCCGCGCCACCTCGTCGACGGGCACGTCGGTGCGCTCGAGCAGCTCCTGCGCGCGCGCCACCCGCTGCCGCGCGACCCACGCGGCCGGCGTCGTGCCGGTCTCCGCACGGAACCGCCGCGCGAACGTGCGCTCCGACATCAGCGCGCGGGCGGCCAGCGCGGGCACGGAGAGCTCGGAGTCGAGGTGCGCCGTCATCCAGGCGAGCAGCGGCGCGAGCGTGTCCGCCTCCGGCAGCGGCACGTCGATGTACTGCGCCTGCCCGCCGTCGCGCTGCGGCGGGACGATCATGCGGCGGGCGACGGCCGTCGCGGCGGCCCCGCCGAGCTCGCGGCGCACGAGGTGCAGGCACGCGTCGATGCCTGCGGCGGTGCCGGCGCCCGTGATGACGCGCCCGTCCTCGACGAAGAGCACCGACGGGTCGACGGTCGCGGTCGGGAACCGCGCCGCGAGCTCCTCGGCGTGCATCCAGTGCGTGGTGCAGCGGCGCCCGTCGAGCAGCCCGGCCTCCCCCAGCGCGAACGCGCCGCTGCAGATGCTCAGCACCCACGCGCCGCGGTCGTGCGCGTCCCGCAGCGCGCGCAGCACGGCCTCGTCCACCCGCGCCGGCCCGCCGTAGGCGGGGACGACGACGAGGTCGACGTCGCGCGTCGCCTCGAGCCCGTGCTCGACGACCAGCGAGAAGCCCGCCTTGGTGCGTACGGGCACACCCGGCCTCGGCCCGCACACGCGGAAGTCGAACGAGGGGCCGCCGGTGTCGGACCGGTCGATGCCGAAGACCTCGCACGCGGTGCCGAGCTCGAAGGGGGCGGCGTCGGGGAGCGCCAGGACGGCGACGGAGCGGAGCACGTGACCAGCGTCGCACGACGATGGCGGGATGTCGACGGTCAGCGACAGAACGGCCACTCGTGGCAGCATCATGACCGGCGCAGGATCTCTGCCATGGACATCGTCTGGCTCGTGCTCTCGCTCCTCGCCCTCGCCGCCTGGTCCGCCTGGCTCTGGCGCGTCGTCGTCGCCGACGGGCTCGGCCACCGCCGGCCGCCCGCGTCCCACGAGACCTGGGACGCGTCCCTCGACCACCGCGCGCCCGCGCCGACCGGCCTCCTCCGCTGAGCCGTCCGCCCCCGGACACGCGCGACGGGCCCCGGCACGCACCCGGCCGGGCCCGGTGCTGCGACACTGTCCCCGGAGCGTCGGCACCGGCCGGCGCGCACGAGGGCAGGAGGACGGGACGTGGGTGAGCTGCCGCTCCGGCTCGCGGTCATCGGTGACGAGCTGGTCGCGGGCGCCGGGGACCCACGCGGTCTCGGCTGGGTCGGCCGGGTCGCCGCACGCACCCCCACGCCGGACCCCCTCACCGTGCTGACGCTCGCCGTACCCGGCGAGAACAGCACCGAGCTCGGCGTCCGCTGGGACCCCGAGGTGTCGCGCCGCCTGTCGCCCGAGGCCGACACCCGCCTCGTCGTGGGCATCGGCCGCGCCGACGTCACCGCCGGTCTCTCGCTCGCGCGCAGCCGCCTCAACCTCGCCAACGTCCTCGACGTCGCCGACCAGCGCCGGATGCCCGCGTTCGTCGTCGGCCCGCCGCCGGGAGCGCCCGAGGACGGTGACAAGATCGCCGAGCTGTCCGCCGCGCTCGGCGACGTCGCCGCCCGCCGCCGGGTGCCGTACGTCGACATGTACTCGCCGCTCGCGGCCCACGACCAGTGGCTCGCCGACATGGCGACGTCGCGCGGCCACCTGCCCGGCCAGGCCGGCTACGGCCTCATGGCGTGGCTCGTGCTGCACACCGGCTGGCACGCGTGGCTCGGGCTGCCGGACGACGCCTGACACCCCGCCGCACCCTGCGCGCCCACGGGCGCACCGACGCCGACGGCCCGGGACGCACCTGCGTCCCGGGCCGTCGGGCGTCCGTGGGAGGTCAGCCGACGAGGCCGGCGGACCGCAGCTCGAGCGTGAGGTCGTGCGGGTTGGACGCCGCCGCGAGGGCGTCCTCGTACGTCACCACGGCGTCGCGCACGAGCGTGAACAGGTGCTGGTCGAACGTCTGCATCTTGTAGAAGTCGCCCTCCTTGATCAGCTCGGTGAGCGGGGGGTTCTCCTGCGGCTCGACGATCGCCTCGGCCGTGCGGCCGGTGTTGACCATCACCTCGATGGCCGACACGCGGCCCGTCCCGTCGGCGCGGCGCAGCAGGCGCTGCGAGACGATGCCGCGCAGCGCCTGCGCGAGCGCGATGCGGACCTGCTTCTGCTCGTGCGGCGGGAAGAAGTCGACGATGCGGTTGACGGTCTCGGCCGCGTCGATGGTGTGCAGGGTCGACAGGACCAGGTGGCCGGTCTCCGCCGCCGACAGCGCCGCGCGCACCGTCTCCACGTCGCGCATCTCGCCGACGAGGATGACGTCGGGGTCCTGCCGCATCGCGGCGCGCAGCGCGACCGTGAAGTTGTCGGTGTCCTGCCGCACCTCGCGCTGCGACACGATCGCCTTCTTGTCGGCGTGCAGGATCTCGATCGGGTCCTCGATCGTGACGATGTTGACCTCGCGCAGCGTGTTGATGAGGTCGACCATCGACGCGAGCGTCGTGGTCTTGCCGGAGCCCGTGGGTCCGGTGACGAGCACGAGGCCGCGCGGCTCGAGCGCGAGCTCGCCGATGACCTCGGGCAGGCCGAGCTCGCCCATCGACTGCGCGCCGATCGCCACGCGCCGGAAGACGAGGCCGAACGTGCCGCGCGCCTGGTAGGCGTTGACGCGGAAGCGGCCGACACCCGGCAGGGAGTACGCGAAGTCCGCCTCCTTGGTCTGGCGGAACGTCTCCACGAGGTCGTCCGGGAGCACCTCGTCGAGCATGCGCTCGGTGTCGGCCGGGCGCAGGTCGGGGGCCTGCAGCCGGCGCAGGCGGCCGTCGACGCGCACGCGCGGCGCGGAGCCGACCTTGCAGTGCAGGTCGGAGCCGTTGGTGCTCGCCAGCGCGTGCAGGAACGGGATCACGGACTGGGTCTCTGCCACGACCGGTGCATCGGCCGGTCGGGGCGCGCACTTGAGCCGGGACGACCGTGGCGGGCGGCACGCGGCGGGCGCCCGGTGTGGGACGATGGGGCGACCCATGGTGCGCGCACGCGTGCGCGCGCCCGCAAGACGCGAGGAGACACCGATGAGCAAGCGTGGCCGCAAGCGCCGTTCGCGCAAGGGCAACGGCGCGAACCACGGCAAGCGTCCCAACGCCTGAGCGTTCGACGCCGACGCACGAGGGCCCCGGAGCAGACGCTCCGGGGCCCTCGTCGTCCGTCCGGGGTGGACCTGCGTCAGGCGTCCGGCTCCGCGGCGGCGCGCAGCCGCAGCACGGAGATCTGCTCGTGGATGCGCACGCGCAGGGTCACGGGCGCCTCCTCCTGGCAGCAGCGCCGCACGAGCTCCTTCATCACGACCTCGACCTGCTCCTCCTCGAGGCACGGCGTGCACTCGGCGAGGTGCGCGGCGACCCGGTCGCGGTCCAGCTCGCCGAGCTCGGCGTCGACGTACTCCCACAGGCGCTCGACGGCCTCGGAGCAGCGCATGTCACCGCTCCCGCACGGGTCGACCGGCGTCGACGCGCCGGCGCGCTCGTCCTCGAACGTGCTCATCGCCCGCCCTCCGGTCCCGTCGGCGCCGCACCGGCCAGGCCGCGCTCGCGCGCGTAGTCGGACAGCAGCTCGCGCAGCTGGCCGCGGCCGCGGTGCAGGCGGGACATCACCGTCCCGATCGGCGTCCCCATGATCTCCGCGATCTCCTTGTAGGCGAACCCCTCGACGTCCGCGAGGTACACCGCGATGCGGAAGTCCTCGGGGATGCGCTGCAGCGCGTCCTTCACGTCCGAGTCGGGCAGGTGGTCGAGGGCCTCCGCCTCGGCGGAGCGCAGGCCGCTCGACGTGTGCGACTCCGCGCGCGCGAGCTGCCAGTCCTCGATCTCCTCCGACCGCGACTGCTGCGGCTCGCGCTGCTTCTTGCGGTAGGAGTTGATGTACGTGTTGGTGAGGATCCGGTACAGCCAGGCCTTGAGGTTCGTGCCCGGGCGGTACTGGTGGAACGCGGCGAACGCCTTGGTGAACGTCTCCTGGACGAGGTCCTCGGCGTCGGCCGGGTTGCGCGTCATGCGCAGGGCAGCGCCGTACAGCTGGTCCAGGTGGACCAGCGCCTCGGCCTCGAACCGGTCCGCGCGGGCGGCGTCGCCCTCCGTCTCCGGCGCGCGGGTCGTCTCGGTGCCGATGTCGATGCCTGCCGTGTCCTCGCTCATCACCCACGAGCCTAGTGCTCCGGGCCGACCGCCACCTGAGAGGGCTGCGAACGGGTGCCCGGGCACGGGTCCGGGCGGACCGAGCACGACGGGTGCCGTCGTGCGGGCCGGGAGGAGGACGCTCATGACGGGGTCAACGCGAGGCGCTCCCCCGGGCATTCCCGGCGCGCCGAGCCGCACCCGCAGGGCTAGCGTGAGGACGTCCGCCCACCCGTGCGTCCGGAGGAACCCGTGCTGCTGCGCCGTGCCGCCCGTCCCATGCTCGCCACCTGGTTCGTCTCGCAGGGCCTCGACGCGCTGCGCCACCCGCAGGGTCACGCGCGCATCGTGCGCGACGCGCTCGACGGCCTGCGCTCCCGCGTGCCCGACCAGACGCGCGCCGGCCTGCCCGGGCCGGTCGGCGACGCGATCGAGGGCCGGGTCTCGGACGAGCAGCTGGCGACGGTCGCGCGCGCGCACGGCGCCGCGCTCGTCGTCGCCGCCGCGGCCCTCGCCGTCGGGCGCGCACCCCGGACGGCCGGCCTCGTGCTCGCGGGGCTGACGCTGCCGGTCGTGGTCGTCAACCTGCCTCTCGGCCGCAAGCGGTCGGAGCAGGAGGAGCGCGAGCGGACCGAGCGGCTGATCCGGGCCGTGGGCTTCACGGGCGGGGCGCTGCTCGTGGGCGCCGACCTCGAGGGGCGGCCCGGCGTCGGCTGGCGCGTGCACCACGCCCGCGAGGACCGGGCCGCGGTCCGCGCGGCACGCGCGAAGTGGGTCGCGAAGCACACCGACGCGTAGCCGGCAGCCGGCCGACGACGCGGACGCGCCCGACGCGTGCGGTGCACGCGCCGATAGCCTGGCCCTCATGACGACCCCTCCCGCGCTCGACCTCTGGGACGCGCCGGCCGCGACCGGCCCGCTCGACGCGACGGTGGAGGTGCCCGGCTCGAAGTCGCTGTCCAACCGGTACCTCGTCCTGGCGGCGCTGGGTGACGCCCCGAGCCGGCTGCGCGGCGTGCTGACGAGCCGCGACACGGCGCTGATGGCCGCGGCGCTGCGGGCCCTCGGGGCACGCGTCGACGAGGACGGGACGGACTGGGCGGTCACGCCGGGCCCCGTGCGCGGCGGTGTCGAGGTGGACTGCGGCCTGGCCGGCACGGTGATGCGCTTCCTGCCGCCCCTGGCCGCGCTCGCGGACGGGCCCGTCCGGTTCGACGGCGACCCGCAGGCGCGCGTGCGCCCCATGGGCCCGGTGCTCGGCGCCCTGGAGGCCCTCGGCGTCCGGGTCGAGTGGCACGGCGAGCCGGGCTTCCTGCCGTTCACGGTGCACGGGCGGGGCGCGCTCGCGGGCGGCGCGGTCGACGTCGACGCGTCCGGCTCCAGCCAGTTCGTCTCCGGTCTGCTGCTGTCCGGCGCGCGCTACGCCGACGGCCTCACGGTGCGGCACACAGGCGCGACGCTGCCGAGCCTGCCCCACGTCGCGATGACGGTGGAGGTGCTGCGCGCCGCCGGCGTCACCGTCGACGACGCGGTGCCTGGGACGTGGCGGGTGGAGCCCGGCGCCGTCGCGGGCCGCGACGTCCGCGTCGAGCCGGACCTGTCGAACGCGGCGCCGTTCCTGTGCGCCGCGCTCGTCGCCGGCGGCACCGTGCGCGTCCCGGGGTGGCCCGCCGCGACGACGCAGCCGGGGGCGCTCCTGCCGGGCATCCTCGAGCGCATGGGCGGCACCGCGTCGCTCGACGGCGACGTCCTCACCGTCACGGGCACGGGCGCCGTCCGGGGCGTCGACCTCGACCTGCACGCCGCGGGCGAGGTCGCGCCGACGATCGCCGCCCTCGCCGTGCTCGCCGACTCCCCCACGCGGCTGCGCGGCATCGCGCACCTGCGCGGGCACGAGACCGACCGGCTGGCCGCGCTCGCCGCCGAGATCACCCGGCTGGGCGGGCACGCCGAGGAGACCGCCGACGGCCTGGTCATCACGCCGCGGCCGCTGACCGGCGGGACGTGGCACTCCTACGCCGACCACCGCATGGCGACAGCGGGGGCGCTCGTCGGCCTGCGCGTGCCCGGCGTCCGGGTCGAGGACGTCGCGACGACGTCGAAGACGCTGCCCGACTTCGTCGGCATGTGGTCCGGCATGCTCGCCGGCACGCACGTGGCGGCCACGGCCTGATGCCCGAGCGGCGCTACGACGAGCGGGACGTGCGGATCCGTCCCGGTCGCGGCTCGCGTCCCCGGACCAAGCAGCGCCCCGCGCACGACGACGCCCGCAGCGCGATGGTCGTGGCGGTGGACCGCGGCCGGTACACCGTCCTCGTCGAGCCCGGGACGCCGGACGAGACGCGCGCGCTCGCCATGAAGGCGCGCGAGCTCGGGCGGCAGCGCGTCGTGCCGGGCGACCGCGTGGACGTCGTCGGCGACACGTCGGGCGGCCGGGACACGCTCGCGCGCATCGTGCGGATCGGCGAGCGGCGCACGGTGCTGCGGCGCACGGCCGACGACACGGACCCCGTCGAGCGCGTCATCGTCGCGAACGCCGACCGGCTCGTCGTCGTCACCGCCCTCGCCGACCCCGAGCCGCGCACGCGCATGATCGACCGCTGCGTCGTCGCGGCGTACGACGCGGGCATGGACGTCCTGCTCGCGCTGACCAAGGCGGACCTCGCGCCGCCCGACGAGCTCGTCGCGATGTACGCGCCGATCGGTGTCGAGGTGGTCGTCACGAGCCGCGCCGAGGACCCCGTGACGGGTGAGCGCGTCCTCACCGGCCTGGACGAGGTGCGCGCGGCCCTCGACGGGCGCGTCTCGGTGCTCGTGGGGCACTCCGGCGTCGGCAAGTCGACGCTCGTCAACGCGCTCGTACCCGACGCGCGCCGGGCCGTCGGCGTGGTCAACGACGTGACGGGCCGGGGCCGGCACACGTCGACGTCGGCCGTCGCGCTCGCGCTGCCCGGCACGACGACACCCACCTGGGTCGTCGACACCCCGGGCGTCCGCTCGTTCGGCCTCGCGCACGTCGAGCCGGACCGGCTGGTCCGCGCGTTCGGCGACCTCGCCGAGGTGGCGCGCGAGTGCCCGCGCGGCTGCACGCACCTGGCCGGCTCGCCGGACTGCGGCCTGGACGACTGGGTGGCCGAGGCGCCCGACGACGCGACCCGCGACGCGCGCAGCGCCCGCGTGGACTCCTTCCGCCGCCTGCTGGTGAGCCGGCTCGGCACCGCGGACCCCGAGGACCCGGTGCGCTGACCGGCGGCGCCCGCACCGGTACGGTGACGCGCGACCACCGACGAAGGAGCACCCATGGCGACCGCGTACGACGACGACCTGCGCCTGGCCCACGTGATCGCGGACCAGGTGGACTCCGTGACCATGGCGCGGTTCAAGGCGCTGGACCTGCAGGTCGAGACGAAGCCGGACCTGACGCCCGTCTCGGACGCGGACCGCGCCGCCGAGGAGCTCGTCCGCACGAGCCTGTCCCGCATGCGCTCGCGCGACGCGGTGCACGGCGAGGAGATGGCCGACACGGGCCACGGGCCGCGGCGCTGGGTGGTCGACCCGATCGACGGCACGAAGAACTTCGTGCGCGGGGTGCCCGTGTGGGCGACGCTGCTCGGGCTCATGGACGGCGACGAGGTCGTGCTGGGCGTGGTGAGCGCCCCGGCGCTGGGCAAGCGGTGGTGGGCGGCGAAGGGCACGGGCGCCTGGACGGGCCGCTCGCTGGCGTCGGCGACGCGGCTGCACGTGTCGTCCGTGTCCCGGCTCGAGGACGCCTCGCTGTCGTACTCCAGCCTCTCCGGGTGGGAGGAGCGCGGCCGCCTCGAGCCGTTCCTCGACCTCACGCGCCGCGTGTGGCGGACGCGGGCCTACGGCGACTTCTGGTCGTACGTGCTGCTCGCCGAGGGCGCCGTGGACGTCGCTACCGAGCCCGAGCTGTCGCTGCACGACATGGCCGCGCTGGTCCCGATCGTCACCGAGGCCGGCGGGCGGTTCACGTCGCTCGACGGCACGCCGGGCCCGCTCGGCGGGGACGCGCTCGCGACCAACGGCCTGCTGCACGACGACGTGCTGGCGGCGCTGGCCCCCGACGCGTGACGGTCGGCCTCAGAGGCCGAGCAGGTCCGGGAGCTGTGCCAGCGACGTGACGACGTGCACGCCGGCCGCGCGCGCGGCGGCGACGGCGGCGCGCGCGTCGACGTCGAGCTCGTCGCCGACGTAGGCGGTGCGCGACGGGTCCGTGCCGAGGCGCCGGCACGCCTCGACGAACACCCGACGATTCGGCTTGCCGAACCCGTCCTCACGACTGTCAGGCTCTAGGGCTCGAAGCCCTGCCTCGTCCGCCAGTCTTCGATCAGAGCCATATCGGGACCGCCAGGGAGCACTCCCCGACTCATCGGCTCCGCGACACCGGGAAGCGGCATGACGAACCGACACCCGACCACGCAATCAAGCTCGACCCGTCCCTTCGTGAGGTCACGGGCCGCCGGCCGCCCAGCAAGCTCCTCGACTGCAAGAAGGCGCTCGAATCCAGCACGCTCCACGAAGGAGACCGTTTCGTGGAGAAGCGATCCCGCCGCTCGTTCGCTTCGGGCCGCCACGAACGCGTAGTACGCGGCTCGGCCCGGTGGGTCATCGAGACGGACGAGCCAGCGCCGCAGCGGCCTTCTACGCAACAGGTGCACGCTTCCCTCTCGGCATCATCCGGGGCGGCGTGAAGCCATCGCCGTGCCCGCGGTCAAAGGCCGAGCGCAGTCGGCAACTCGGAGAGAGACGTGATGATCCGGACACCTGCGGCGCGGGCAGCGACGACGTCGGACTCTGGGATCGCTTGCCGTCGCCCACCGGGTCGATCGATCCACACGGCCGTGAGGCCCGCCGCCGCAGCACCGAGGGCGTCGACGTCGAGCTCGTCGCCGACGTAGGCGGTGCGCGACGGGTCCGTGCCGAGGCGGCCGCACGCCTCGACGAACACCCGCGGGTCGGGCTTGCCGACGCCGAGCGTGTCGACACCGACGAGCACCTCGAGGTGCCCGTCGAGCCCGGCCCGCACGAGCTTGTCGGTCTGGTACGCCGTCGCGGCGTTCGTGAGCGCGCCGACGACCACGCCGGCGTCGAGCAGGGTCGTCGGCGCGGCGACCGCGTCCTCGTGCGCCGTCCAGCCGCCCCGGAACGCCGCGTCGAAGCGCGCGTCCCACGCGTCGAAGGCCGCGTCGTCGAGCACGGGGCCGCCGAAGGCGGCGTGCAGCTCGTTGGCCCGCGCCATGCGCTGCGTGCGGTGGTCGACCTCGCCGCGCGTGTAGGCGCGGTAGTGGCCGTGGACGTCGGCCCGCCACGCGGCGAGCGCGGCGTCGACCGTCGCGTCGTCGACGTCCCCCACGGAGGCGGCGAGCACGTCGGCGATCGCCGTGCGGAACGCCGCCCGCGTGTCGACGAGCGTGTCATCGACGTCGAGCAGGACGCCGTCGACGAGCCGTCCGGTCCCGGCGCCGTCCCTCACGCGTCGAGGCTCGCGCGAAGGCGGCCGATGCGCGCGAGCGTCGCGTCCTTGCCGAGGATCTCCATCGACTCGAACAGCGGCGGGGACACGCGGCGCCCCGTCAGCGCGACCCGCAGCGGCGTGTACGCGAACCGCGGCTTGATGCCGAGCCCGCCCTCGTCGGCGGGCGCGACGAGCGCGGCCGCGAGCGCGGTCTGCGTCGCCTCCGTCGTGAACCCGTCGGCGGGCACGTCGGCCAGCACGCGGGCCGCCGCGTCGAGCACGTCCACCGCCTCGGGCCGCAGCGCACCGCGCGCGTCGTCCGCGACCTCGAGCGCGTCGTCGGAGACGAACAGGAACCCGAGCATGCCGACGACCTCGCCGAGGAGCGTCATGCGCTCCTGCACGAGGGGCGCGCCGGCGTCGAGCAGGGCACGGTGCGCGTCGGACAGCTCCGCGTAGGTCGTGGCCGGGACCAGGCCGGCGGCGTGCAGGTACGGCACGAGCCGGCCGCGGAAGTCCTCGGGCGCGAGCAGCCGCACGTGCGCCGCGTTGATGGCCTCGGCCTTCTTCTGGTCGAAGCGTGCGGGGTTCGGGTTGACGTCGGCGACGTCGAACGCGGCCACCATCTCCTCGACCGTGAACACGTCGCGGTCGGGCGCGATGGACCAGCCGAGCAGCGCGAGGTAGTTGAGCAGGCCCTCGGGCGTGAAGCCGTTGGCGCGGTGCAGGAAGAGGTTCGACTCCGGGTCGCGCTTGGAGAGCTTCTTGTTGCCCTCCCCCATGACGTACGGCAGGTGCCCGAACTGCGGCACGACCTCGGCGACGCCGAGCTCGACGAGCGCGCGGTACAGCACGGCCTGCCGCGGCGTGGAGGACAGCAGGTCCTCGCCGCGCAGCACGTGCGTGATGCCCATCAGCGCGTCGTCGACCGGGTTGACCAGCGTGTACAGCGGGTGGCCGTTCCCGCGGACGACGACGTAGTCCGGCACCGAGCCGGCCTTGAACGTGATCTCCCCGCGCACGAGGTCGGTGAAGGTCACGTCCTCGTCGGGCATGCGCATGCGGATGACGGCCTCGCGGCCCTCGGCGCGGTAGGCCGCCTTCTGCTCGTCGGTGAGGTCGCGGTCGAACCCGTCGTACCCGAGCTTCGGGTCGCGGCCCGCGGCGCGGTGCCGGGCCTCGACCTCCTCGGGCGTCGAGAAGGACTCGTACGCGTACCCGCCCTCGACGAGCCGCGCGACGACGTCGCGGTACAGGTCGTAGCGCTGCGACTGGCGGTACGGCTCGTGCGGGCCGCCGACCTCGACGCCCTCGTCCCAGTCGAGCCCGAGCCAGCGCAGCGCGTCGAGCAGCTGCTCGTAGCTCTCCTGGGAGTCGCGCGCCGGGTCGGTGTCCTCGATGCGGAACACGAACGTGCCGCCGACGTGCCGCGCGTACGCCCAGTTGAACAGCGCGGTGCGGATGAGCCCGACGTGCGGGGTGCCGGTCGGCGAGGGGCAGAAGCGGACGCGGACGGCACTGCTGGGCACGGGTCACCTCGGGGTGGTGCGGGCGGGGTCGTCCTCAGCCTAGCGAGGCGGTGGACCGCACCCCGTCGCGCACGCCGGGCGCCCAGACGTCGCCCGGCACGTCCCCGGGCAGGAGCGGGTTGCCGTGGCCGACGAACCGCGCGTCCGTGCCGGCGGCACGCGCCGCCCGGTAGTCCGCGAGCGCGCCCAGCGCCCACCGCGACAGCAGCACGATCGCCACCAGGTTGACCGTCGCCATCAGCGCCATCGCGATGTCGGCGACCGTCCACACCGTCCGCAGGGCCAGCAGCGCGCCCGCGCCGACCGCCGTGAGCACGAGGGTGCGCAGGGCCGTCAGCGCGCGACCGCGCACGCTCAGGAACGTGAGGTTGACCTCCGCGTACGAGTAGTTGCCCAGCACGGACGAGAACGCGAACGTGAACACGACGACGCTCATGAGCGGCGTCGTCCACGTCCCGAGCTCGTGCGCGACCGCGGCCGACGTCAGCGAGGCGCCGGCGCTGTCGCCCGTCACCCCCGGCCGGTAGACGTCCGGGCCGGCGAGCAGCACCAGCATCGCCGTCGCCGAGCAGACGAGGATCGTGTCGACGAACACGCCGAGCGACTGGATGAGCCCCTGCTTGACCGGGTGGGAGACCGTCGCGGTCGCCGCCGTGTTGGGCGCCGAGCCCATGCCCGCCTCGTTGGAGAACAGCCCGCGCTTGGTGCCGTTGAGCACCGCGGCGAGCACGCCGCCCGCCGTGCCGGCCAGCGCCTCGTCGAGACCGAACGCGCCGCGCAGGATCTGGCCGAAGGCGTCGGGCACGGCCTCGAGGTTGAGCAGCATGACGACGAGCGCGAGCAGCAGGTAGGCGCCCGCCATGATCGGCAGGCCGATCTCCGCGACCCGAGCGACCCGGCGGACGCCGCCGAACAGCACCGGCGCGGCGAGCACGACCAGCCCCACGGCCGTCCACGCGACGGGCACGTCGTGCCCGCCCTCGAGCGTGTCGGCGATCGTGTTCGCCTGCACCATGTTGAAGGCGAACCCGAACGTGAAGACGAGCAGCAGCGCGAACACCACGCCCCAGCGCCGCGAGCCGAGCCCGCGCTGGATGTAGTACGCGGGACCGCCGCGGTAGGACCCGTCGTCCGCCCGGACCTTGAACACCTGCGCGAGCGTCGCCTCGACGAACGCGGTCGCCATGCCGACGAGTGCGACGACCCACATCCAGAAGATCGCGCCCGGCCCGCCGAGCGTCAGCGCGACCGCGACGCCCGCGATGTTGCCCGTGCCGACGCGCGAGGCCAGCCCGACCGCGAACGCCTGGAACGAGGAGATGCCGCCCTCGGCGTCGCTGCGCGAGGACACGACCTGCCGCAGCATGGCGCCGAACAGCCGCACCTGGACGAACCCGGTGCGGACCGTGAACCACACGCCCACGCCGACCAGGACGTACACGAGCCAGTACGAGTACAGCGCGTTCGAGAGCCAGTCGATGACCGTCTGCACGTCCGTCCCCCTCCGCAGCCGATCCGGCGAGCGTAGGAGCGCGCGGGCGCCCGCGCGCGACGGGGGGCCGTCAGCGGCGCACGACGGGGTTGCGCAGCACGCCGATGTCCTCGACCTCGACCTCGACGACGTCGCGGTGGTCGATCCGGCCGACGCCCGCGGGCGTGCCGGTGAGGATCACGTCGCCCGGCAGCAGCGTGAAGACCTCGGACACGTAGGACACGAGGTACGCGGTGTCGAAGATCATCTGCGCCGTGCTGCCGTCCTGCCGCGTCTCGCCGTTGACCCGCGCGGACACCCGCAGGTCGTCGACGTCGAGGCCCGGGACGACCCACGGGCCCAGCGGGCACGACGTGTCGAAGCCCTTGCCGCGCGTCCACTGCGCGTCCGAGCGCTGCACGTCGCGCGCGGTCACGTCGTTCGCGACCGTGAAGCCGAAGACGTGGTCGAGCGCGCGCTCGGGCGCGACGTCCTTGGTCACCTTGCCGATGACGACGGCGAGCTCGGCCTCGTGCTCGACGTGCTCGGTCCAGTCCGGCAGGACGATCGGGTCGTCGGGGCCGACGACCGACGTGTTGGGCTTGAGGAACAGCAGCGGCGCCGTCGGGACCTCGTTGCCCAGCTCGGCGGCGTGCGCGGCGTAGTTGCGGCCGACGCCGACGATCTTCGAGCGCGGGATGACCGGCGCCAGGAGGCGCACCCCGTCCTGGTCCAGGCGGACCCGCTCCCCCGTCGGCTGCACGGGCGTGTAGATGGGGTCGCCGGTGATGACGACGAGCTCCTCCTGGCCGGGCTCGCCCTCGACGAGGGCGTAGCGGGGGTCGGAGCCGGTGGTGAACCTCGCGATGCGCACGGGCCCAGCCTAGGCGGGCTGCGCTCGACGAGCCGTGCGCGCGGCCCGGCACCACGATGGAGGGCGATGACCGACACCACCCGCCCCGCCCCGCTCGACCGCGCGACGCCCCCGTCCCTGCCGCCGGGCTGGACCGCCCGCGCGGCCGGCCCGGCCGACGCGCCGGCGCTGCACGCGCTGCTCACCGCGCACGAGGAGGCCGTCACGGGCGCCGCGTCGAGCCACCGGTCCACCGTGGACGCGGCGCTGTCCCCCGCGGCGGCGCCCGCGCAGCGCCACGTCCTCGCCCTCGACGACCACGGCCGGGTCCGTGCGTGGGCGTCCGCGCAGGACCGCGCCGCCGGCCGGGTCCTCGCGCAGGTCGTCGTCGACCCCGCGCTCGACGCGGCCACGGCCGACGCGGTCGCCGCCACGGCGTTCACGTGGGTGGACGACGCCGCGCGCGCGATCGCCACGGAGCGCGGCCTGACGACGACGCAGGCGGACACCGGCGCCCTCCCGGCCGACGAGCAGCGGCGGCGGTGGCTGGCCGCGGCCGGGTACCGACACACCCGGTCGTGGCTGCAGATGACGCGGCCGACCACCCCGGACGACGTCCACGCCGACACGCCCCCGCCGACGCGGGTCCGCGTCCGCCGCGTCCGCCGCGGCGAGGACGGCATGCCCGACGGCGCCGACCTCATGGCGGTGCACGTCGTCCTCGAGGAGTCCTTCACCGACCACTTCAACTACCACCCGGAGCGGTTCGAGGAGCTCGTCGCGCGCCTGCGGGCCGACCCCGGCCACCGGTGGGACCACTGGTGGCTCGCCGAGTCGGTCGATCCCGACCAGCCGTCCCGCCCGGTCGGTGCCCTCGTCGCGACCGTGTCCCCCGGGCGCGACGGCGCCCCGGACGGCACGTACGTCGCCTACCTCGGGGTGCTGCGCAGCGGGCGCGGCCGCGGCGCCGCCCGTGCGCTGCTCGCCGCGGCCGTGGCCGACGCGGCGCGGCGCGGGCGCGCGCACGTCGCGCTCGAGGTCGACGCGGACTCGCCGACCGGCGCGGACCGGCTGTACGAGTCGCTCGGGTTCCGCACGGCCGCCGTGACGCAGTCGTGGCACCGGGACGTGCGGGTCGACGACCCGTCGTGACGCGGGCGTCCGGCCGGGTGCCGCCGGTCGCCGGGGTGCCGCGGCGTCAGGCGCGCGCGACGACCTCGCCGTGCAGGATCGAGAACCACCCGTCCTCCTGGGCGCCCCAGGCGTGCCACGCGTCCGCGAGCTGCTCCAGACCCACCTCGTCGGCGAGGCCGTGCTCGATCGCCTGTGCCGCGAAGTGCGAGCGCACGCAGCGGTCGGCCCACAGGTCCGCCCACCACACGCGGTCGGTCGGGGTCGCGTAGCACCAGGCGCTGGCCGTCGGGTGGACGTCGGCCGGGTCGAAGCCGGCGGCGCGCACCCACGACAGCAGCTTGCGGCCCGCGTCGGCGTCGGCCCGGTTCGCCTCGGTGACCTCCTGGTAGAGCGTCAGCCAGTCGTCGAGGCCGTCGGACTGCGGGTACCACGCCATGCCGTCGTAGTCGGCGTCGCGCACCGCGACGACACCGCCCGGCTTGGCCACCCGGCGCATCTCGCGCAGCGCGGCGACGGGGTCGGACAGGTGCTGGAGCACCTGGTGGGCGTGCACGACGTCGAACGTGTCGTCCGGGAAGTCCAGCGCGTACGCGTCGCCGACCTCGAACCGCACGTTCGGGGTACCGGCGTCGGCCGCCGCCTTCGCCGCGGCCTCGATGACGGCGGACGAGGTGTCGACGCCGACGACGTCACCGGGCGCGACACGCCCGGCGAGGTCGATCGTCACCGTGCCGGGGCCGCAGCCGACGTCGAGGAGGGACTGGCCTGCGCGCAGGTGCGGCAGCAGGTACCCCGCGGAGTTCTCCGCGGTGCGCCAGCGGTGCGAGCGCAGGACGCTCTCGTGGTGGCCGTGGGTGTAGACGTCGGATCGCGAGGTCACAGGGCACTGTAGAGC
This sequence comes from Cellulomonas pasadenensis, assembly GCF_047229365.1. NCBI lineage: Bacteria > Bacillati > Actinomycetota > Actinomycetes > Micrococcales > Cellulomonadaceae > Cellulomonas > Cellulomonas pasadenensis. The sequence continues at coordinate 34,744 of NZ_JBFTEP010000007.1, forward strand.
CGCACAAGCGTCCAGTTCATCACCCGGTACAGGATCGTCCGGATGCTGGTCGGTGACGTCGGTCGCAACGCGCCGCGACGCACGGCCGGACGGCGGTCGCCCAGGTGCGCCGCCTAGCATGCGCGGGTGCGACGCATCGTGGGGCTCGACACCGCCCGTGGCCTGGCCGTGCTCGGCATGGTCGCCGCGCACGTCGGCCCCGACGACACCTGGCGGACGGTGCCGCCGGGCGGGTTCGCCCAGCTCGCCGACGGCCGTCCGTCCGCACTGTTCGTCGTGCTCGCCGGGGTCGGGCTCGCGCTGCTGTCGGGCGGGGACCGGCCGGTGGTCGGCACGCGGCTCGTGCAGGCGCGGCTGCGCGTCCTCGTGCGGGCCGCGCTGCTCGTGGTGCTCGGCGCCGCCCTCGTGGAGCTCGGCACGCCGGTCGTCGTCATCCTCGTCGTCTACGGCGGCATGTTCGCCGCGGGCACGCTCGCGCTGCGCTGGCCCCGGCCCGTCGTCGTGGCGGCCGCCGTCGCCGTCGCGCTGCTCGGGCCCGTGGTGCGGCCCTGGTTCGACGCGTTCCCGGTGGTCGCGGAGCGCCCCCTCGACCCGCTGACGGTGCTCGTGGGGCACTACTACCCCGCGATCGTGTGGATGTCGTACGTGCTGACCGGCCTCGCCGTCGGCCGCAGCGACCTGCGGTCACCGCGCGTGCACGCCTGGCTCGCCGGGCTCGGCGCGGGCCTCGTCCTGCTGGGCCACGGCGGCGCGGCGGCGCTCACCGCCGCGCTCGGGCGGCGCACCGACCTGACGACCGCGGACCCGCACTCGGCGTCCCCGTTCGAGGTCGCGGGCAACACCGGCACGGCGCTGCTGGTACTGGCGGTGTGCCTCGCCGTCGGCGTGCGGTGGCCGCGCGCGCTCGCGCCGGTGTCCGCGACGGGCGCGCTCGCCCTCACGGCGTACGTCGGCCACCTGCTGGTCATCGCGGCGCTGGGCACGAGGGTCGTGTGGTCGCCGACGACGGCGGGCTGGCTCTGGTTCACGGGCGTGATCGTCGTGACGTGCTGGGCGTGGCGGACGTGGGTCGGCCGGGGCCCGCTCGAGTGGGTGCTGCACGCGGTCTCCACGCGCGCCGCGGACGTCGCGCCCGACGCCCTCCCGCCGCGCGCGGACGCGACCGCGCCGGCGCCCGCTGCCGGTCCGGCGGCTCAGGGCCAGACGAGCGACCGCGTCCAGGACCCGGCGGCGGAGCGGCGGTAGACCAGCCGCACGTGCGCCCGGTCGGGGCTGCCCTGCCAGAACTCGAGGGCGTCCGGCACCACGACCCACGCCTGCCACTGCGGCAGCACGAGACCCGGCTCGTCGTCGACGCGCTCGCGCGCGGCCGACATCGCGTCACGCAGCTGCGCGACGGAACCCAGCGGCTCACCGGGACGCACCGCGAGCGCGGCGGCACGGGACGCGGGCGAGCGGGCGAGGTAGTCGGCCGCCGACGCCTCCGCGCCGAGGTGGTGCGCGGCGCCGGTGACCCGCACCTGCCGCACGACCGGCTGCCACCAGAACGTCAGCGCGGCCCGCGGGTTCACCGCGAGGTCCACCGCCTTGCCGCTGCGTGCGTCCGTCGCGAACGCGAACCCGTCCGGCCCCACGTCCTTGAGCACGAGGACGCGCGCGGACGGCCGTCCGTCGGCCCCCGCCGTCGCGAGGGTCACGGCGTGCGGCTCGGGGACGCCCGCGTCGACGGCGGCGGCGAACCACTCGCCGAACAGCGCGAGCGGGTCGTCCGGCGCCGCGTCAGGGTCGAACGGCAGGACGTCGCCCGACAGGGCCGGCAGGGACCGCAGCAGCTCGCGCACGTGCGCCACGATGCCGTCCCCGGGGTCGCACCGCCAGGCGCGCCGGGCCTCCCCGGCGGCGACCTACCCTGGTGCCGTGCGCGCGACGACCACCCCGGCGACCGCCCCGGCGGACGTCGTCGTGCTGCCCGCCGCCGTGTGGCGGCCCCGCGCCGACGCGCACGCGGCCCGGGCCGACGCCCTGACCGCCGGGCACCGGGAGCGGCGGTCACGGCACGAGCGGCACGCGATCGAGGACTTCCTCTACGAGTACTACCCGACGCGTCCGGCGCAGCTGCGCCGCTGGCACCCCGGTGCGGGCACCGCCCTGGCGCCCGACGCGGTCGGCCCGGCGCCGCAGGGCGCGTGGCGCTGGTACCGCACCGGCGCCGACGGCACGGTGACCCTCGACGTGCCGGCGTTCCTCGCCGACCGCGGGGAGGCCGTGCAGTTCGTCGCCGGGCTGGTCGGCGCGACCGCGTCCCGGCCCGCCGCCACCGGCTGCTTCGGCCTGCACGAGTGGGCGATGGTCTACCGCGAGGCGGACGACGAGCACCGCCACCCGCTGCCGCTGCGCCTCGGCCGCGACGGCACGGACGCCGTCGTCGAGGCGCACCGCATCCGCTGCACCCACGTCGACGCGTTCCGCTTCTTCACGCCGGCGGCGGTGCCGCGCAACACGCTGCAGCCGACGCGCGCGACGCAGGTCGCGCTGGAGCAGCCGGGATGCCTGCACGCCAACATGGATTGCTTCAAATGGGCCCTCAAACTGGGGCCCGCGGTACCAGGCACCCTACTGCTCGACTGCTTCGATCTGGCGCGCGAGATCCGAATCGTAGACATGCGGGCCTCCCCGTACGACGTGACACCGTATGCGCTCACTCCTATCGCAATCGAGACAGCGGCTGGTAAGCGCGAGTACGTTGAATTGCAGCAAACCTTCGCCAACCGAGCAAACGGCCTTCGCCATCGCATTCTCGAGGTGTGCGCGGTCCTGGCCACAGCCGCCCGCACTTACGAATCGTCTACAGTCTTGCGCCAGGCCTCGTACTCGCGCTGACGCTGCTGCTTCATGAGGAACCCAGCGGAACTCAGCTGAAGATGGGGGGTGGTTCCCACTTCCTTCGCTAAACTCTTCATCCGCGTTCGGGCCGTCCGTCGTGCGTCAATTCGACTCCAGGCGGCCGTGGCATGCACGAGTGCTACTAGGAGCATCGACATCCATGGCTCGAACGAGTCCGCTTTCGGGGTGTCTCGTAGGGCCGCCCCTCTCGCACCAATTTCACCTATGCGCGCACTCTCGAGATATAGGTCGACGACTGCAGTACCAGCGTGCGACGTGTGAGAAGCTGCGCGGTACATGGCGTAAATTTGGTCGCCACCAACGAGTTCTCGGCAGCGTTGTTCAAATTTCTCTCCCGCCGCGGTCGCACTCTTCAGTGCTCGCTCCAATTCCTCATTGAGGCGCGCCGTGGATTCTGCGTTGGGCGCCTGCCCTGAACGCACGAAGGCATCGATCACGTTGCGCTGCTGGCGCGTCTGTTCCCGTAACATGGTGAGAACCGCAGGGTAGCCTGCCAATTCGAGCCACACCGCGGTGTATCCGCATTCGATCGCCTGACGAACGAGCGGCAGTGCCGCTTGCTGCCGTCCCTTCTCATCGAGGAGCATCACGGCCTCTGTGAGTGTGTATACATGCGCGACCAGGCCGTAGACAGTTAGGCCGATCAGCATGTGCTCCCGCGTACGCATGGTGATGGAGTCCGCGGCCGCCGCTTCATGCCACTCATCGACGAGAGCGCGCAGTGTCTCCCGCGTGAGATCGAACTCGATCACGTCCACAGCCTAGAACGGCACGCAGCCCCAAAGCGAGTGTCGACGCGTGGGCCGCGCGAGTACGATCCCCGACATGACCCGTCAAAGCGAGGCGCTTGAAATAGCCGACTCCCTGCTCGCTGACATTGAACTGTCGAGATCCACTACATCGAGGCACGTCCTGAAGGCACTACGCATCGCGCGCCTGCTAGGCGATGAATCGGCTCAGGAGTGGCTTACGTTCGAGATTGAGGGCATCCCCGCCACCCCGGCGGGTAAAGAGTGGATGTCGCGAACTCACCGCTGGACGGATAAAGAAAAGGGCACCGGCTATTGGCAGGCAGCGGCCGCTATTGAAGCGGCCCGAGACTCGCGGAAGTCCGTGGTTGAAGCGCACGCGAGCAGCGTGAGCCTATCCGGCGATTATGTGACCATTGCGATGCGTGAGCGATCCAGCGTCATCACGGGTGCCGCCACGGCAGCTTCCGCGCTAGAGAAGGTGCTCACAGCCATTGATGCACGCGTCTACAGGTATGCAGTGGACGTACACTCCGAGTTGACTTACAGCGAGATGCAAGCGGAGCTCTACGCACAATCACGGGAGGCGATTGACGCCACCCTGAGCGAGATGGCTGGCGATGCCCTCCGGTCGATAAGCAGCATCAACGAGCGGCTCGCTGACGGCAGCACCGACGCGCTCAGTCACGCAATGACGACATGCCGCCAATTGATTGATGCCGTCGCGAATCACCTATTTCCAGCATCTGAGGTCCCGTACTCCATCGGCGAACGCGAGTTGGACGTCGGCAACAATCGGGTGCTCAACCGTTTGCAGGCGTACGTTCATAGCGCCGGTGTTGTTGGCGGTCGTGCGACACGCCTCCGCAGGAGCATCAGTGACGTCTACGATCGAGTATCGACCGGCGTGCACTCCGACCGTGTCACAGAGCACGAAGCGCGCTACCTTTTCCTCACGACTTATGTGCTCCTGGGCGAGTTGCTAACCCTGCAGCCGCGGGAGGAAGGGCACGACGCTGATCGCGCGTAGGTGCCTGCAACAGGCGCCACATGGACGTCTACAAGTGGTGCCTCAAGCTCGGCCCTGCCGTGCCGGGCGACCTGCTGCTCGACGCGTTCGACCTCGCCCGCGACATCCGGCTGGTCGACATGCGCGCCTCGCCGTACGACGTGCGGCCGTACGGCCTCGACCCGATCGCCGTCGAGACGCCGGAGGGCAAGGCCGACTACGTGCGCCGCCAGCGCGGTTTCGCGGCGCGCGCGAACGCCCTGCGGACGCGGCTGCTGGCGGTCTGCACGACGCTCCTCCCCTGAGGTCGCCCCGACGTCGACCCGACATCGGCCCGTCACCCGCCGCCGAACCGGCCGTCGCGCAGCACCGCGGCCGGGTGGTGCTGCACGGCGGCCGGTTCGGCGGGCGGTGGTCGGTGGTGGCGGCGGTCGTTGGGAGCGGCGGTCGGTGGGAGCGGTGGTCAGGGGCGGGGCAGCCAGTCCAGCCGGTCGAGCCACGCCGCGCACGCGTCCGTCCAGCGGGCGACGTGCGGGTCCTCCGCCGCGAGGCCGAGGCCGTGGCGGCCCGACGGGTACACGTGCAGCTCGGCCGGGACACCGGCGGCCCACAGCGCCCGCGCGTACAGCAGCGCGTTCGCGACCGGCACGGCGTCGTCGTCGGCCGTGTGCCAGACGAACGCGGGCGGCGTGGCCGGGGTGACGCGCCGCTCGGCGGACAGGGCCGCCCGTGCCTGCGCGGCTGCGCCGACGCCGAGCAGCGCCTCGACCGAGCCCTCGTGGGCGTCGGCACCGAACGAGACGACCGGGTAGCAGAGCACCGTGGCGTCCGGCCGCACCGCCGCGTCGTCGACCGTGGACAGCGTCGCCGCGAGGTGCCCGCCCGCCGAGAACCCCAGCACGCCGACGCGCCCCGGGTCCACGTCGAGCCCCGTCCCGCCCGCGCGTACCCACCGCACCGCGGCGGTCGCGGCGTCGAGCGGCGCCGGGTGCAGCGCCGCGGTCGACCCCTCGGGCGCGACCGGGTAGCGCAGGACGACGGCGTGCACGCCGAGGCCGGCGAGCCACCGCGCGACCGGCTCGGCCTCGTGGTCGGCGGTCATCCGGTACCCGCCGCCGGGCAGCACGAGGACGACGGGCCGCGGACCCGGCGCGTCGCACGCGACGACCGTGACGCGGTCCGCGAGCGCGTCCGGCAGGTCCGCCGCGTCGGGGCGCACCCCGTCGGTGCCGAGCACGTCCGCCCCCGCCACGTCCCCGCCCGCCACGCCGGCGCCCGGCACGTCCCCGCTCGCCACGTCCCCGCTCACAGCGCGCCCGCCCGCACGGCGTCGACGCCCTTGTTCGCGAGCGCGTCGGCGCGCTCGTTGCCCGGGTCGCCGGCGTGCCCCTTCACCCACACCCACGTCACGTGGTGCCGCGCGACCTCGGCGTCGAGCGCCTGCCACAGCTCCTGGTTCTTGACCGGCTTCCTGTCCCCGGTGCGCCAGCCGTTGCGCTTCCAGCCGTGCATCCACGTCGTGACGCCGTTCATGACGTACGTCGAGTCGACGTGCAGCCGCACCACCGACGGACCCTTGAGGGCGCGCAGCCCCTCGATGACGGCGGTGAGCTCCATGCGGTTGTTCGTCGTGAGCTCCTCGCCGCCGAAGAGCTCACGCTCGTGCACGCCGGAGCGCATCCACGCGCCCCAGCCCCCGACGCCCGGGTTGCCCTTGCAGGCGCCGTCCGTCCACATCTCCACGCGGGGCAGGTCGTCGCCCGTCGTCACGTCGTCGCTCACGCGGACACGGTACGGCGGTGCGCGCAGGACCCGGTCACCACGTACGGACGGCGGCGCGTCCGGACGTGCGGACCAGCTCGTCGACGGTCACGAGGGTGGCGTTCTCGGTCACCGCCTGCGCCACGAGCAACCGGTCGAACGGGTCGCGGTGCTCCCACGGCAGCCGCCCGGCGAGGAGCGCGTGGTCGGCGCCGACCGGCAGCTCGGTGCCGCCGATCTCCGCGACGCGGCGCGACCAGAAGTCGACCAGGTCGCCGACCTCCAGCCTCCCGAGCCGCTGCTTCGTCGCCACCTCCAGCGCGGACGCCGCCGACACGAGGAGCGTCACGGCCGGGTCGGCGAGCTCGCCGCGGACGTGCTCCGGCACGCGAGCCGGGTCACCGAGGAGCCACAGCAGGACGTGCGTGTCGAGCAGGTACCTCACTCCCAGGCCGCCAGCTCGGCCTCGTCCAGCGGCTCGTCGAACGTCGGCGGGACGTCGAGCCGCAGCGTGCCGAAGACGCGGCGCCGGGGCTGCACGGGGACGAGGCGGACGACGGGGCGCCCGGCGCGCGCGATGACGACCTCCTCGCCGTCCTCCGCCCGGGCGATCAGGTCGGACAGGCGTGCCTTCGCGTCCTGGACGTTCATGGTCGTCGTCACGGCGCCAGCCTACGCCGCCCGGTCGTACCGGACCAGACCGTCTGGTCCAGGTGCACGACGACCTCAGGACCGTCGCAGCACCGTCTCGCGGACGACCCGGCGCAGCACCTTGCCGACCTGTGAGCGCGGCAGGTCGGGCAGCACGACCATCCGCCGCGGCAGCGCGTACCGCGCCAGACGGGTCTCGCACCACGCCCGCACGGCCGCGAGGTCGACGCCCGACGCGCCCTCGTCGAGCACGACCGCGGCCACGACGCTCTCCCCGAGGTCGCCCGCGGGCTCCCCCACGACCGCGACGTCGCGGATGCCCGGCATGCCGCGCAGGTGGTCCTCGACCTGCGACGGGTACACCTTGAACCCGCCGCTCACGATCATCTCCTTCATGCGGTCGACGAGGACGACGAACCCGTCCTCCTCGACCTGCACGACGTCGCCGGTGCGCAGCCACCCGCCGGGCAGCAGCTGGTGGGCCGTCTCCTCGGGCCGGTCCCAGTAGCCCTGGAAGACCTGCGGCCCGCGGACCAGCAGCTCGCCGCGCTCCCCCGCCGCGACCTCGCGGGTCGGGTCCTCCTGGTCGACGACGCGCACGTACGTGGACGGGAACGGCAGGCCGAGGGCGCCGGGGCGGCGGTCGGCCGTCATCGGGTTGCCGAGCGCCACCGGCGACGTCTCGGTCATGCCGTAGCCCTCGACGACCAGTCCCCGGGTCACGCGCTCCCAGCGCTCGGCGGTCGCGCGCGGCAGGGCCATCGCGCCGCTGATCGCGTAGCGGAACGACGTGAGGTCGGCGCCGGACTCCTCGGCGGCGGCCGCGAGGCGGTCGAGCATCGGCGGCACGGCGGGCAGGAACGTGCCCGGCCGGCGCTTCTGCGCGGCGAGGACGCGCGCGGGGTCGAAGCTGGGCAGCACGACGAGCGTCGCGGCGATGCGGGTCGCGTACGTGAGGCACAGCGTGAGGCCGAAGGCGTGGAAGAACGGCAGCACCGCGTAGACGACCTCGGTGCCGGGGCGCGCCTGCGTCCACGCCTGGCCCTGGATCGCGTTGGCGAGCAGGTTCCGGTGCGTGAGCACGGCGCCCTTGGGGGTGCCCGTGGTGCCGCCGGTGTACTGCAGCAGCGCGACGTCGCCCGCGGCAGGCCCCGGCACGGACGCGTCGACGGGGCGCGCGCCGCGCAGCAGCCGGTGCCAGTGCGGCACGTCCGCGGGCACGGGTCCGCGCATGGCCGCGCGGGTGCGCCGCGCCGACGCGACGGGCAGCCGCAGCGCCAGCCGGGACGCGGTCGGCAGGTCCGCGCTGAGGTCGACCGCCACGACGTGGCGGAGGGCGGTGCGCCCGCGCGCCGCGAGCACGCGCGGCACGGCCTGCTCCCACACCACCGCGACGGTGGCGCCGCTGTCCGCGAGCTGGTGGGCGAGCTCGTCGGCGGTGTAGGTGGGGTTGTGCTCGACGACGACGGCGCCGAGCCGCAGCACGGCCCAGAACGCCACCAGGTGGGTGGTGCAGTTGGGCAGCACGAGCGCGACCCGGTCGCCCGGCCCGACGCCCAGGTCGCGGAGCACGGCGGCGCCGCGGGCGACCTGGTCGGCCACCTGCGCCCACGTCGTCGTGCGGCCGAGGAAGTCGACGGCCACGCGCTGCGGGTGGTCGCGCGCGGTGTGCTCGAGGGTGGCTGTGAGCGGCTCGTCCGGCACGTCGACGTCCCGCGGGACGCCCGTCGGCCAGGCGGCGGGGAGGGCTGCGTCCGGGGTCGGGCTCATCACGTCGTCACCGTAACTTACGGCTCCGTAGGTTACCCACCCGTAGGTCCCGCGCGGCGGCCGCCGGGACGTGCCCGTGGCACGATCGCGACGTGCCCGAGCAGTACGTCCCCGCCGCCGAGGTCCCCACCGGCCCCGTCGACGTCCCCGCGGCGGTCGCGCACCTCGCCGGGACGGCACCGGTCGTCCCGGTGTGGCGCAACGAGCTGGGCGGGCTGACCTTCCGGCTCGGTGCTGACCGGTACGTCAAGTGGGTGGCCGCCGGGACGCCGGGCCTCGACCTCGCCGCCGAGGCGGCGCGCCTCGCGTGGGCGGCACGGTTCACGGCCGTCCCCCGCGTGCTCGACCGCGGCGCCGACGACGACGGCACGTGGCTCGTGACGGAGGCGATCGACGCCCGCAGCGCCGTGGACCCGTACTGGCTCGCGCGCCCGGTCGAGGCCGCCACCGCGATCGGCCGCGGGCTGCGGGCGTTCCACGACGCGCTGCCCGTCGGCGACTGCCCGTTCGCGTGGTCGGCGCGCGACCGCCTCGACCGCGCGCTGGAGAACCTCGACGCCGGCGACACGCCGGCGTCGTGGGCGCCGGAGCACCGCACCATGGGCGTCGCCGAGGCGCGGTACCGCCTCACCGAGCCGCCGGACCCCGACATGCTCGTCGTCTGCCACGCGGACGCGTGCGCGCCGAACACGCTGCTGCAGGACGACGGCACGGTCGCCGGGCACGTCGACCTCGGGCGGCTCGGCGTCGCCGACCGGTGGGCGGACCTCGCGATCGCGGCGTGGAGCGTCGACTGGAACCACGGGCCGGGGTACGACCACCACGTCTACGCGGGCTACGGCGTCGACCCCGACCCCGCCCGGATCGCGTACTACCGGCTGCTGTGGGACGCCTCCTGACGCGTCCGTGCGAGGATCGCCCGGTGTCCGACGCCGTGACCCTGACCGCCCGTCTGCCCCGCGGCGACCAGGCGCACGACCCCGACGCCCTCTACGAGGCGTTCACGGCGTGGGCCGCCGACCAGGGCCTGCGGCTGTACCCGCACCAGGAGGAGGCGCTGCTCGAGCTCGTCTCCGACGCGCACGTGATCCTGTCGACGCCGACGGGCTCGGGGAAGTCGCTCGCCGGCGTCGCCGCGCACGCCGTCGCGCTCGCGCAGGGCCGCCGGTCGTTCTACACCGCGCCCATCAAGGCGCTCGTGAGCGAGAAGTTCTTCGCGCTCGTCGAGGTCTTCGGCTCGGAGAACGTCGGGATGATGACGGGCGACACCGCCGTCAACGCGCAGGCGCCGATCGTGTGCTGCACGGCCGAGATCCTCGCCAACCTCGCGCTGCGCGACGGCGCCGACGCCGACGTCGGCCTCGTCGTGATGGACGAGTTCCACTACTACGCCGACCCGCAGCGCGGCTGGGCGTGGCAGGTGCCGCTGCTCGAGCTGACGCGCACGCAGTTCCTGCTCATGTCGGCCACCCTCGGCGACGTCGCCTTCTTCGAGGACGACCTGCGCCGGCGCACGGGCCGGGACGTGGCGGTCGTCGCCAACGCCGAGCGGCCCGTCCCGCTGACGTTCTCCTACGTCGTGGAGCCGCTGCACGAGCTGCTCGACGAGCTCGTGCAGACGCAGCGCGCGCCCGTGTACGTCGTGCACTTCACGCAGAAGGAGGCCGTCGAGCGCGCGCAGGCGCTGCTGTCGTCGACGCTCGCGAGCCGCGCCCAGCGCGACGCGATCGCCGACGAGCTCGGCGGGTTCCGGTTCGGCCCCGGGTTCGGCAGGACGCTGTCGCGGCTGCTGCGGCACGGCGTCGGCGTGCACCACGCGGGCATGCTGCCCAAGTACCGGCGGGTCGTGGAGCGCCTCACGCAGAAGGGCCTGCTGCCGGTGGTGTGCGGCACCGACACGCTCGGGGTCGGCATCAACGTGCCGATCCGGACCGTCGTGCTCACCTCGCTCGTGAAGTACGACGGGCAGCGGATGCGGCACCTGACGGCGCGCGAGTTCCACCAGATCGCGGGGCGGGCCGGGCGGGCGGGCTTCGACACGGTGGGCGAGGTCGTCGTCATGGCGCCCGAGCACGTCATCGAGAACCGCAAGGCGCTGCTGCGGGCGGGCGACGACCCGAAGAAGCAGAAGAAGATCGTCCGCAAGCAGGCCCCCGCGGGGCACGTGAACTGGACGGACAAGACGTACGAGCGCCTGCGCGACGCCGCCCCCGAGCCGCTGACGTCGAGCTTCCACGTGTCGCACGCGATGGTGCTGCACGTGCTGCAGCGCGGCCGCGACGGGCGCGGCGACCCGATCGCCGTCATGACGCACCTGCTCACCGACAACCACGAGCCCGAGGGCGCCCGCGCCCGGCACGTGCGGCGCGCGGTCGACGTGTACCGCTCGCTGCGCGCCGGCGGCGTCGTCGAGCGGCCGTGGGTCGACGACCCGGCGGCCCCGCGGGGCCGCCGGCGCACCGTCCGGCTCGTCGACGACCTGCCCGCCACGTTCGCGCTCGACCAGGCCCTGTCGCCGTTCGCGTACGCCGCGCTCGACCTGCTGGACCCCGAGGACCCGGGCTTCGCGCACGACGTCGTCTCCGTCATCGAGGCGACGCTCGACGACCCGCGCCAGGTGCTCGCGGCGCAGGAGAACCGTGCGCGCGGCGAGGCCGTGGCAGCCATGAAGGCGGAGGGTCTCGACTACGACGAGCGCATGGCCCTGCTCGAGGACGTCACGTACCCGCGCCCGCTCGCCGAGCTGCTCGAGGCCGCGTTCGCGACGTACCGCCGGACCAACCCGTGGGTCGCGGACCTCGCGCTGTCGCCGAAGTCCGTGGTCCGCGACATGCACGAGCGCGCCGCGTCGTTCGCCGAGTACGTCAGCCTCTACACGCTCGACCGCACCGAGGGCGTGCTGCTGCGCTACCTCGCCGACGCGTACCGCGCGCTGCGCCGCACCGTCCCGGAGGACCGGCGCACCGAGGAGCTCGAGGAGCTCGTCGCGTGGCTCGGCGACCTCGTGCGCCGCACCGACTCGAGCCTCCTCGACGAGTGGGAGCGCCTGGCGAACCCCACCGACGACCCGGCCGCCGGGCCCGCCGTGGACGACGACACCCCGCCGCCCGTCACCGCCGACGCACGGGTGTTCCGCGCGCTCGTGCGGGGCGCCCTGTTCCGCCGCGTCGAGCTGCTCGCGCGTGAGCGGTGGGGCGCGCTCGCCGCGCTCGGCGACGTCGACGGCGACGACCGGCCGTGGGACGCCGACCGGTGGGCCGACGCCCTCGACCCCTACTGGGACGTGCACGACGAGGTGCTCACCGGCCCCGCGGCCCGCGGCCCGGGGCTGTTCCTCGTCACGCCGACGGAGGGGCACGGACCGGCGGCGCGCACGTGGCACGTGCGCCAGCTGCTCGACGACCCGGCGGGCGACCACGACTGGCGGATCGACGCGCTCGTCGACCTCGCGGCGTCGGACGAGGCCGGCGAGGTGCGCCTGCGGGTGCTGGAGGTCGGGCCGCTCTGACGTCCCCGCGGCACGGTGCCCGGCTCGGTCCGGCGAGGTGAGGCAGGCCTACGTCTGTGCAGGTCAGGACAGGCTTCGCTGCGATGACAGGCGGCGGGCACCGGCCTAGCGTGGACGCATGACCACGATCGGCGGGCACCTGACGGGCCTCCTGCACGGGACCGGCGACGGACGCCCCGCGCACTCGGCGCGGGGCCTCAACTGGCTCCGCGCCGGCGTCCTCGGGGCGAACGACGGGATCGTCTCGATCGCCGCCACGGTCGTCGGGGTCGCGGGCGCCGCGACGTCCGCGCGGACCATCGGCCTCGCCGGCGGCGCGGCCCTCGTGGCGGGCGCCCTGTCGATGGCCGCCGGGGAGTACGTGTCCGTGAGCAGCCAGCGCGACGCCGAGCGCGTGGCCGCCGACGCGGGCCGGCCCATCGGCGGTGCCGACGACGAGGACGCCTTCACCAACCCGTGGCACGCCGCGCTCGCCTCGTTCGTCGCCTTCACGATCGGCGGGCTCGCCCCGCTGCTCGTCGTGCTCGCGCCGTGGCCCGTCGCCGCGCGCGTCCCCGTCACGGCCGTCGCCGTCGTCGCCGCGCTCGTCGCGCTCGGCTGGGCGTCCGCGCGGTTCACGGGTGCGGCGACCGGCCGGTCGGTGCTGCGCAACGTGGTCGGCGGGTCCGTCGCGATGGCGGTGACCTACGGGATCGGCACGCTGGTCGGCGTGGCGCTCTAGCGGGTCCGGCCGGCCGCCTCGGGCCCGCCGTCGGCGCCGTCGCGCCCGCCCCGAGCGCCGCGCGGCAGGGTGCGCTCGAGCAGGCGCGCGAACGGTGCCAGCGACGCGACGGCCACGGCCGACGCGATCGCGGCGCCGCCGGGGTGCACGAAGAACAGGCCCAGCAGGAGGGTCAGGACGAGCCACGCCAGCAGGAGCTCCACGGCCAGCGCGAGGACGCGGCGCCCCCGGCTCCGCACCCGTCCCGCCCGCGGCTCGAGCATGCCGACGACGACGAAGAAGACCGGGTAGATCCACAGCAGGTGCAGGAGCCGCCACCCGCCGCCCGCGGTCCGCAGCCGGCCGACCTCCGGCACCAGGCCGGCGAGCACCAGGCCGACGAGCAGCGGCAGCGCCGCGAGCCAGACGACGCCGAGCACGTACAGCACCAGCACCAGCACGCCGGGCACGCCCAGCCGCTCACCCTCGCGCATCGCACCCCCTGCTCCGCGGCCGCCACCGGACCGTGACCCTCGCAGCGCCCGGCGCCGGACGTCAACGGCCGACGGTCGCACCGCCCCCTACCCTGGGCGCCGTGGCACGCAAGGACGCCCGCGCGGCGGGCACACCGGCGCTCGTCGCGCTCGCTGCGGCCGGCGTCCCGCACACCCCGCGCGCCTACGCGCACGACGCGGCGTCCGACCTCGGCTACGGGCTCGAGGCCGCGCACGCGCTGGGCGTCGACCCCGCGCAGGTGTTCAAGACGCTGGTCGCGGACGTCGAGGGCGCGCTGACCGTCGCCGTCGTGCCGGTCACCGGGCGCCTCGACCTCAAGGCGCTCGCGCACGCGGTCGGCGCCAAGCGCGCCGCCATGGCGGACCCGCACGCCGCCGAGCGCGCGACCGGCTACGTCGTCGGGGGCATCTCCCCGCTGGGGCAGCGCACGCGGCTGCGCACGGTCGTCGACGAGACGGTGTGGCTGTTCGACACGGTGCTCGTCTCGGGCGGGCGGCGCGGGCTGGACGTCGAGCTCGCCCCCGACGACCTGGTGCGGCTCACCGACGCCGTGGTCGCGGCGGTCGCGGCCGGCTGAGACCCGTCGTCAGCGGCCGTACGCCGCGAACGGCCGGTCCGTCGGCACGATCTCCTTGCCGAGCGGCACGAGCGAGACCGGGATGAGCTTGAGGTTCGCGATGCCCATCGGGATGCCGATGATCGACACGAACAGCGGGATCGCCGTCGCGACGTGCCCCACCGCGAGCCAGATGCCCGCCACGAGCACCCAGATCACGTTGCCGATGGCCGACAGCGCGCCGGCGGTGGGCTTCTCGACGACCGTCCGCCCGAACGGCCACAGCACGTAGCTGGCGATGCGGAACGACGCGACGCCGAACGGGATCGTGACGACCAGCAGGCAGCACAGCACGCCGGCGACGACGTACCCGAGGGCGAGCCACGCGCCGGCGAAGACGAGCCAGATGACGTTGAGCAGGGTGGTCACCGGACCACCGTCGCACACGCCGCCGCGCGGCGGGATCCGGGACGCCCCTGACGCGACCCCGGTCCGCGGGTCGGCCCGGCGCCGGGTCAGTCCAGCGCCGGGTGAGCCCGGCGCCGGGTCAGTTCAGCGCCGGGTCAGTTCAGCGCCGGGTCGTCCGGCGCGGTCCACAGCAGCGCCACCTCGTCCGGCTGGCGGCGCAGCACCCGGCGCCACAGACCGCCCGGGTCGCGGGCGAACGGGTCGTCCGGCAGCGCGTCGACGACGATCCACCCCTTGGCGGCGATCTCCTGGTCGAGCTGGCCGGCCGACCAGCCGGCGTAGCCGACGAACACGCGCAGCCCCCGCACCCCCTGCGCCACCACCTCGGGCGGCGCGTCGAGGTCGACGAGCCCGAGCCCCGGCGTCAGCGGACGCACGCCCGGCGGGGCCGTCGCCGCCACCGGGACGCCCGCGAGCCCGAGCGCCGCGTCACGACCGACCGGTCCCCCGCCGAACAGCACGCCCGGTGCGCTCACGTGCGGGTGCCAGTCGGGCAGCACCGCGGCCACGTCCACGTCGAGCGGCCGGTCCAGCACGACGCCGAGCGCGCCGCCGTCGGTGTGCTCGAGCACGAGCACGACCGTGCGCCGGAAGCTCGGGTCACGCAGCCCCGGCGTCGCCACCAGCAGTCGTCCCGTCGTGCCGTCCATGCGGCCCATCATGGCCCGGCGGTACGGTCAGGACCCGTGGAGCCGCCCGACGACCCGCACGACCGCGCCCGGCACGTCGCCGAGCGCCTCGCCGCCCTGCGCGCCCGCGTCGCGGCGGCCACCTCCGCCGCCGGTCGTCCGCCCGGTGCGGTGCAGGTGCTGCTCGCCGGCAAGACCATGGACGCCGGCACGGTGCGCGCCGCGCTCGCGGCCGACGCAGCGGCCCGCGCCGCCGGGTCCGGCACGGCGCCCGTCCTGCTCGGCGAGAACCGCGTGCAGGAGCTCGTGGCGAAGGCGCCGGTGCTGGCCGACGTCGCGCCCGTGTGGCACGTCATCGGGCCGCTGCAGTCGAACAAGGTCAACGCGGCGCTGCGCTGGGCCGCGGCCGTGCAGTCCGTCGCCGACGACGACCTGGCGGGACGCCTCAGCGCGCGCGTGGCCGGTCGCACCGTGCCCCTCGACGTGTGGGTGCAGGTGAACGTGTCCGCGGAGCCCACGAAGCACGGCGCCCGCCCCGACGACGCCCGCGACCTCGCCGTGCGCGTCGCCGCGCTGCCGGGTCTGCGCCTCGCCGGCTTCATGACCGTCGGTGCCCGCACGCCCGACGTGGAGCGGGTGCGCGCCGGCTACGCGCTCCTGCGCAGCATCCGGGACGACGTCGTCGCGAGCGGCGCGCCCGGCACCGCCGGCGCCCGCGGGCTGTCGATGGGCATGAGCGACGACCTGGAGGCCGCCGTCGCGGAGGGCGCGACCGTCGTCCGCGTCGGCACGGCCGTCTTCGGCGCGCGGACGCCGCCGCCGGCGGACGCGAGCGCGCCGGCGCGGTAGGCCCGCGCGGCCGCGCGCCGGCGCACCGCGTCGCGTGCGAGCACCTCGCGCCGGGCGAGCACGTCCAGCCGCCGCCGCTCCCGCTCGTCCTGCGTCACCGCGCACCTCCCGGTCCGGTCGTCACCGCCGTCGTCACCGCGCAGGAGCACCGCGGACCGCCCGTGATACGTCCGCGCGCCGCCGCTGCGAGGATGGCGGCATGGACGCCCCCGCGCCGCGCCCCCGCCGCCGCTTCCCCACCTGGGTGTACGCGACCGGCACGGAGCCCGACGCCCGGTTCTCCCTCGCGAACGAGCGCACGTTCCTCGCGTGGGCGCGCACCGCCCTCGCGCTCCTCGCGGGCGGCGTCGCGCTCGAGGCGCTCGACCTGCCGATCGAGCCGCGCCTGCGGCTCGCGGCCGCGGTCCTGCTCGTCGCGCTCGGTGTGCTCGCGCCCGTGCTGGCGTGGGTCGGGTGGGCGCGGGCCGAGCGCGCGATGCGGCGGGCCGAGCCGCTGCCGGCGCCGTCGGCGTTCGGCCTGCTCGTCGTCGGCGTGGCGGCTGCGGGCGTGCTCGTGCTCGTCGGGCTGGTGCTCGCGTGAGCGGTGCCGCGCCGGCCGTCGACCCGCTCGCCGGGGAGCGGACCGCGCTGGCGTGGCGCCGGACGGCGCTGGGCCTGCTCGGCGGCGCCGTCGCGGCCGGCCGCCTGCTCGCGGAGACGTGGGGTCCGGCGGGCTGGTCCGTGGCCGTGGGCGGCACGGTGCTGGCGGTGCTCGTGCTCGTGGCGTCGCGCGAGCGGCGGACCGCCGCCCGGCACGGGTCCGCGGGGACGGGTACGCCCGGCGGGCGGCTCGTGACGGCGTGCGCCGCGGGGCTCGTCGCGATCGGCGCGGCCGCCGTCGCGGTCGTCCTCACCTGGCCGCACTGACCGGTCCCCGACCGAGCAGGGCCGAGGACGTGCCGAGCACGTGCCGAGCAGGGCCGACGGCGGGACGCCGTCAGGGCACGCGGGCGGTCCAGGCCGGGTCGGTGAACTTCGTCGCCACCAGCTCGCGCGCGCGCTCGATCTCCGCCGGCCGCAGGGCGCCGTCCACCGTGCGGTACCGCGCCCGGAAGTGGGCGACGAAGGCCGCGATCACCTGCTCGCGCGGCAGCTGCGTCTGCGACCGCACCGGGTCGACCCGCTTGTTCGCCGACCGCGTGCCCTTGTCGGACATCTTCTCGCGGCCGATCCGCAGCACCTCGAGCATCTTGTCCGCGTCGATGTCGTAGGACATCGTCACGTGGTGCAGCACCGCGCCGCCGCCGCTCGCGAGCCGCTTCTGCGCCGACCCCGCGAGCTTGCCCGCCGGGGACGCGATGTCGTTGAGGCCGGTCGTCGTCGCCCGCACGCCCACGTCCGCGAGCGCGCCGAGCACCCACTGGTTGAGGAACGTGTAGGAGTCCTCGAACGACATGCCGTCGACCAGCGACGGCGGCACGACGAGCGAGAACGTGATGCAGTTGCCGGCCTCCATGAACATGGCGCCGCCGCCGCTGACGCGGCGCACGACCGTGACGCCGTGCCGGGCGGCCGCCTCGGCGTCCACCTCGTTCGCGAGCGACTGGAACGAGCCGATGATCACCGCCGGCTCCCGCCACTCCCAGAACCGCAGCGTCGGGCCGCGCCGGCCTGCCGCGAGCTCCTCGGTGAGCACCTGGTCGAGCGCGGTGTGCATCGCGGGCGGCAGGACACCCGGGTCCAGCAGCGTGAACTCGTGGTCGGACCACCCGGTGGAGAGCCCGAGCGCCCGCCGGACCGCCACGGCGACGGCGCGCGTGTCGAACCCGACCATGGCGACGGGCCCGGCGACGCGGCCCTGCTCCTGCGCGAGCGTCAGGGCGTCGTCGAGGACCTGCACGAGCGAGGCGACCGGCGCGTCGTGCGCCGCACCGGCGAGCGCGTCGCCGAGGACCTCGAGCGCGTCGTCGGGCTCGAGGAAGAAGTCCCCGGACACCCGCACGTCCGCGAGGCGCCCCTCCCGGACGTCGAGGTCGACCACCACGAGCTTGCCGTCGGGCACCTTGTACTCACCGTGCACGGGTCCACCCTAGGCCGGGCGCGCGGACGGACGGCCCCGGGCCGACGGCCGGGGTGCCACGCGTCACGGCAGCGCGCGCACCGCCGCGAGCACGCGCTCCTCGATCATCATGCTGACCTCGCCGGTCGTGCCGAGCACGTCCGCCGCGTTCTCGCGCGCGGCCGGGTCGAGCGCCGTCGCCGTCCAGCTGACGATCGCGTTGCCGACGAGCGCGTGGCCGACGTACCGCGCCCGGGGCTCGTCCTCGCCGGTGCGCACGGTGACCTCCTGGACGATCTCCGGCAGCAGCCCCTGCCCCTCGATCGCCGGCTGCGTCACCCACCGGGTCCGCCCGCCGGCCGCGTCGACGACCGTGTACTCGGTGCACCCGTCGACCGTCGTCACGAGCGCCCGGAACGCCTCCCGTGCCGCGGCGGGGTCGGCCAGGAGCACGACGTCCTGCTCGACGCGGACCTCGTCGTTCGCCCACGCCAGCGCGTCGTGCGCCACGGGCGGGCCGGGCACCACCGTCACCGCGGTCGCGCAGGTCGCGGGCTCGACCGCACCCCCGGGGGGCAGCCCCCACGGCGTCTGCCCGGACGGCGGGCCCGCGCTCACGCCGGGTTCCGCGGCGGGCACGGCGGCCTCGACGTCCGCGCGCGTGAGGAGCAGCCCGGGCAGCGTCGTCGCGTCGAGGACGACGTCGGCGGTCGACGGCCCGGCGGAGGAGGCCGCGGTGGGGGTCGGCTCCCGCGGGGCGGGTGCGGACGACCCGGAGGCGGTCGCGACCGGCGTCGGGACGGGGGCGCCCGCGACCCACGGCTGGACCAGCACGAGGACAGCGACCGCGAGCACGGCGGCGAGCACCCAGGGCCCCCACGGGCGGCGGGACCGCGG